>JBIIOU010000109.1:0-6656 GCA_044336815.1 Candidatus Nanopelagicales bacterium
GGGCCATCTCAGATTTCGGTGACGCAGGTGGCTATGAAGCTGAAGTGACTTGGGATGTGGTGTCGATGGCCGCGATGGGGGAGACTTTCGAAATTGTCCGTAATCGCCCTGTGAGCACTCTTTCGGGTGGTGAACAAAAGCGGATAGTTCTCGAATATTTATTTCGCGGAGTCGAGGAGGTCCTGTTACTTGATGAGCCAGACAACTACCTGGATGTGCCAGGGAAAATCTGGCTTGAGAACCAACTAAAAGCGACAGCGAAGACAGTGCTACTAATTTCACATGATCGTGAATTGCTAAATCAAGTAGCAACTCATGTGGTAAGTGTCGAGTTGGGTGCGGCTGGAAATAGCGTGTGGGTGCACGGGGGAAATTTCGATTCATTCCACGAGGCGCGTCGTGAGCGCTTCTCGCGCTTGGAAGAGCTGCGCCGAAGGTGGGACGAGGAACTTGTTAAACTGCGCGCCTTGGTTTTGACTCTGCGTGAGAAAGCGAAGTTCAATGATGGGCTCGCCTCGCGTTATCAGGCAGCGGTCACTCGGCTGAAAAAGTTCGAGGAATCTGGGCCACCGCTTGAGGTGCCACGTGAGCAGAATGTAAACATGCGTCTACATGGTGGTCGCACGGCAAAACGCGCGGTCGTTGCCCAGCGCCTTGAACTAACAGGGCTGACCGAGGCGTTCGATTTGGAGATTTGGTTCGGTGAGCGATTAGCGGTTCTGGGCGCTAACGGCTCCGGTAAGTCGCATCTACTTCGGCTCCTTGCCCGCGGTGGGTCAGACCCAGACATCGAACATCAACCTGTAGGTGAGGTAGCGATCGACGAAGTTGCCCATAGTGGATCAGTGCGTTTGGGTTCGCGGGTGCGGCCGGGGTGGTTCGCCCAGACCCATGTGCGACCTGATTTAGCGGGGCGAACCCTGCTAGAAGTGCTACATCGCGGTGATGGGCGTCGGGTGGGCCTGCCCAGGGAATTGGCGGCTCGGGCCTTGGATCGCTATGAGCTTGCCGCGGCCGGGGAGCAAGTTTTCGATACTTTATCCGGGGGCCAGCAGGCGCGCTTCCAGATCTTGCTCCTAGAACTCTCTGGGGCGACAATGCTGCTCCTTGATGAGCCCACGGACAACTTGGACTTAGCCAGCGCTGAAGCCCTAGAGATAGGCCTAAATGCCTTCGAGGGAAGTGTGGTGGCCGTGACCCACGACCGCTGGTTTGCCCGCAATTTCGACCGATTCTTGATCTTTGGCGCTGCCGGCTCGGTGGCGGTGTCCGATGATCCAGTTTGGTCCGGCTGGTGAAGATTTCTGGGGATTCACCGGGTTGGTACACCCGATTTGGCGGGTGCCCGCCTACGTGGGTACCCTTGGGGTTCGCACTTCGAGTTCGGTCCCTGGGCTCGGTCTCGGGGTTCGGCTTCGGCCGGGCAAAACCGCACTGAAAATGCACAAAAAACTGTAGTCCCAACGAGCAAATGTAAAGGTGGCGTCCCGTGCGCACGTACAGCCCCAAGTCTGGTGAGATTAACCGCACCTGGCACGTTATAGACGCAACCGACATCGTGCTCGGCCGCCTCGCCTCCCAAGCCGCCACATTGCTCAGAGGAAAGCACAAGACGACCTTTGCGCCACACGTTGATACCGGTGATTTCGTCATCATCATCAACGCTGAGAAAGTCGCGCTTACGGGCTCAAAAAAGCAGCAGAAGATGGACTACCGCCACTCGGGTTTCCCGGGCGGTCTGCGTGCGACCAACTACGCCGAACTTTTGGAGACCAATCCGCGCCGCGTGCTCGAAAAGGCCGTCAAGGGAATGCTTCCGCACAACAAGCTCGGCCGTCAGCAGATCAAGAAGCTGAAGGTGTACTCCGGGTCTGAGCACCCACACACGGCCCAGCAACCGCTGCCGTTCACGATTTCCCAGGTCGCTCAGTAGTTTCCGGCCGAGCCAACACGAAAGGATCCGCGGCAGTGTCCGAGGCCATGATTGAAGATCTAGATGTTGACGTCGATTTAGACGTAGACGCACCATCGGAGTACACCTCCGAAACCCCCGTTAATCGCGTTGTCTCCACCCGCGAAATCGTGGTTGCACCCGGTGCTGCTATTGGTCGACGCAAGGAAGCGATTGCCCGCGTTCGCATGGTTCCGGGTACCGGAAAGTGGACCATCAATGGCCGAGCCCTTGATGAGTACTTCCCGAACAAGGTTCACCAACAACTTGTTAATGATCCGTTTGTGACTCTTGGTGCCGAAGGTAAGTTCGACGTCATCGCGCGAATCAATGGTGGCGGTGTTTCTGGCCAGGCTGGTGCGCTGCGTCTGGGTGTAGCTCGTGCCCTCAACGGCATCGATACCGAAGGTAACCGGCCAAGCTTGAAGAAGGCCGGATTCTTGACCCGCGACCCACGAATCAAGGAGCGCAAGAAGTACGGCCTGAAGAAGGCCCGTAAGGCTCCTCAGTACAGCAAGCGCTAATCCATTGGGCCGGCTCTTCGGTACCGATGGTGTTCGGGGCCTGGCAAATAGAGATCTCACAGCCGAAGTCGCTTTGGATCTTGCGGTTGCCGCTGCGCACGTGCTCGGTGAGGTGGGGGTATTCGTCGGGCACCGACCCAAAGCAGTGGTCGGCCGCGACACGCGAGCCAGCGGTGAGTTCCTGGAAGCCGCGGTTGTCGCTGGTCTAGCCAGCGCGGGGGTTGATGTAATCCTGCTTGGCGTCCTCCCGACTCCCGCCGTCGCGTATTTAGCCAATTCCCTGGATGCAGATCTTGGGATCATGCTGTCGGCCTCACATAATCCAATGCCAGATAACGGCATCAAATTCTTTAATCGCGGGGGCTTAAAACTCGACGATGAGATCGAGAGCGCTATTGAGGTAAGGATGACCGAACCTTGGGATCGGCCAATCGGTGACCAGGTGGGTCGGGTGCGCGTAGATCCGGGCGCGGTAGCTGCCTATGAGCAGCATTTACTCGACAGCCTTCCCAATGGCCTATCGGGGTTGAAGATCGTTGTTGACTGCGCCAATGGTGCCGCATCAGTCATTGCCCCAGATGTGCTGAGAAGAGCTGGTGCCGAAGTTATTGCGATCCACGCTGTACCAGATGGGCTTAACATCAATGACGGTTGCGGCAGCACCCACCTAGAGGATTTAGTAGCCGCCGTGCTCGAGCATGGTGCCGATGCCGGAATTGCCCACGACGGTGATGCGGATCGCTGCTTGGCCATTGACGAACGCGGCCAGGTTGTCGACGGAGATCACATCTTGGCGATACTCGCCATGTCTATGCGCGATGCGGGTCGATTGGTCAAGAACACCGTAGTTTCTACGGTCATGGCGAATCTCGGTTTTAAAATCGCAATGCGCGAGGCAAATATCTTGGTGGTTGAAACCGGAGTGGGAGATCGTTATGTGTTGGAGGAGATGCGCGCGAACGGTTTCGTTCTTGGTGGTGAGCAAAGCGGCCACATAGTGATGAGTGATTTTGCAACTACCGGCGACGGACTTCTTACTGCTCTACATTTACTCGCTCGGGTAGCTCAAACCGGGAGTTCACTAGGCCAACTTGCTGCAGTGGTAACCAAGCTTCCGCAGGTGCTGATTAATGTCGAAGGTGTCGACCGCACTCGACTAGCAGGCTGTTCTGAGGTCGAAGAAGCGGTGGCTCATGCGGCGTCAACCTTGGGCGAAAAGGGGCGAATATTGCTGCGGCCATCTGGTACTGAACCGGTTATTCGAGTAATGGTTGAAGCCCCTACTTTGGAGCAGGCTCAAGATATTACTGAGTCGATCGCTTCGGTCGTTCGCGCTGCGCTAGCCGTGAATTAACTCGCGCCCACACAGACTGTTGCAATAGCAAGGTGAGCCAACCGGCGATGGCCATCCCGCCGATGTTGATGCCAAGTTGAGCGGCGCTGCCAATTACTTCATGCCAGAGACCGAAAACTAAAGCGATGGCTATATTGCCCGAGGCTGGGATTGTCGTAACCGAAATGAAGACACCGACAAGTCCGCTGGTGCGCGATGAGGTCAACGACAACACTCCGGCTGCACCAGCGACGATGGCAACTAAGAAGGACCACCAATTGGGGCTGTAGATAAATTCCGTCCCCGGTCTCGGCTTTAGTACATCGATCTCGGTAATAAAGCCGAAGCCCTTGGCGGCGAGCGCTAAGACGGCAACGACACCAATTGATACGGCGAACCCGATGATCAAAGTGCGCAGCGCTTGGCGCAGCAGGTTCGGGCGTCGCTTTATAAGTGATAGCCCAAGAGTGGCGATCGCCGTGAATTCTGGGCCCAACACCATCGCCCCGATTACCAGAACGACCGAATCGGTAACGATTGCGATAGCGGCCAATAAGGTAGCAAGAATCATGAAACTGAGATAGGTCCATGTCAATTGAGTGTCGTCGTATGCTCGCTCAATAACCTCCGTCCAAACAACTGCATCCGAACTACTGCCAGGTGCACTCCGCTCAGCATCAAGACCGCGCTGGGAAATCCAGGTAGCAACCGGGACAAGCTGGATGGTCCCTGATTTTTGGACCCCAAGTTCGGTCAGTTTGGTAACCAGATCATTGGCCACCTCCCTTGGGATATCAGCCCAAATCACGTCACCGGCCGGTTTCGCGCTGGCCCCTCGCCAAATTGTCAAACTGCTGACGGTCGGGTCCGCCTCTAAAATGGCCAAGGCTGCAGCCGCTAGGTCGGTCGGGCACGCCAGGCGCAAAGTGAGCACCCTCTACTCTGGCACCTATGTGCGGAATTGTTGGGTATGTCGGCAAGAAGCAGGCGCTGGAAGTCGTGGTGTCGGGCCTGCGTCGAATGGAGTATCGGGGTTACGACTCCGCTGGGATCGCGGTTATCTCCGCCGGGCGCCTTGAAATTCGCAAGAAAGCCGGCAAATTGGTCAATTTGGAGACTTTATTGGGGTCTGACCCACTTCCAGATTCGACCACCGGAATCGGACACACTCGGTGGGCAACCCACGGTGGCCCGACCGATTCAAATGCCCACCCCCATGTGAGCGAAGACGGCACCGTGGCCGTAATCCACAACGGCATCATCGAAAACTTCGCTGAGCTGCGTAGTGAACTTACGGCGGGTGGAGTCACATTGACTTCGGAGACTGATACCGAAGTGGTAGCTCACCTAATCGCGAAGACTTTGCCGGACGCGAGCGATGACCTAGTCGAAGCTATGCGCAGAGTTTGTGGGCGGCTGGAGGGCGCGTTCACGCTGGTCGCTATTGATCCGCGGAAACCAGGTCTAGTGGTGGGAGCACGGAGAAATTCACCCCTCGTCGTCGGTGTCGGCGTCGGTGAAAACTTCCTGGCCTCGGATGTTTCCGCTTTCGTTGACCACACTCGCGATGCCTTGGAACTTGGGCAAGATCAAATCGTCGTACTCACTAGTGAGGATGTAAGGGTCATCGATTTTTCTGGCGCGGATGTTGAGCCCCGCCCATTCACCGTGGACTGGGACGCATCGGCCGTTGAAAAAGGTGGTCACGATCTTTTCATGCTCAAGGAAATCGCCGAGCAGCCGAAAGCGGTCGCCGATGCACTACTGGGTCGCGTAGGCAAAGACGGTCGAATCCAACTTGATGAGATGGGGCTGGAGGATCAAGCGCTTCGCGATATCGACAAAGTAGTCGTGGTGGCATGCGGTACCGCCGCGCACGCTGGCATGGTTGCCAAGTACGCGATTGAAAATTGGACCCGGATACCTGTAGAGATGGAGTTGGCCAGCGAGTTTAGGTATCGCGACCCAATTGTCAATGAGCGGTCCTTAGTTATCGCAATTTCGCAATCCGGTGAGACCATGGACACTTTGATGGCGCTGCGCCATGCTAAGGAGCAGGGCGCCAAGACCCTTGCCATCTGTAACACGGTTGGATCAACTATTCCGCGCGAGTCTGACGCGGTTGTCTACACCTACGCGGGCCCGGAGATTGCTGTTGCTTCAACTAAGGCGTTTTTAACGCAGATTATCGCCGCATACCTAGTCGGGCTCTATCTTGCGCAAGTCCGAGACGTAATGCCCGCGGCCGAAATTAGTGCGGTGATGGCCGATCTTGCTGATATGCCAGGCAAGGTGGATCTGGTGCTCGATACCGTCGAGCCGGTACGGGCTCTGGCGCGTGAGTTCGCAGGTGCGCCTTCGGTGTTATTCATCGGCCGCCATGTGGGTTTCCCGGTGGCTTTGGAAGGCGCACTGAAACTAAAGGAACTCGCCTATATGCACGCCGAAGGCTTCGCGGCCGGTGAGCTAAAGCACGGCCCGATTGCCTTAATCGAAGATGGAGTGCCGGTGGTGGTGATCGTGCCGTCGCCAACTGGCCGGGCGATTCTTTACGACAAGATCATTTCGAATATTCAAGAGGTTAGAGCACGCGGTGCTCGAATTATTGCGATCGCCGAAGAAGGCGACGAGAAAATCTCGGACTACGCCGACTATGTCATTCGGGTGCCGGTGGTGCCTCCACTCATGCAACCCTTAGTTTCAACCGTACCTTTGCAGGTCTTCGCATGTGAAATGGCTACGGCCAAGGGCCATGATGTCGACCAACCCCGAAACCTCGCGAAGTCTGTGACCGTTGAGTAACTCATGATCGCGGCATTTGATGTGGCGGCCGTTCTAGCTGCCGAGC
>JBIIOU010000110.1:0-6640 GCA_044336815.1 Candidatus Nanopelagicales bacterium
TCTAGGCGGGCTAGGCACCATCTACGGCGCCATTGTTGGCGCCCTAGTAGTCGGGATGTTCGTGCAGTTGTCCACTTTGTTTATCCCCACCGAAATGAAGACCGTCGGTGCCCTGTTCTTGATGATCATCATTTTGCTGGTGCGACCACAGGGCATCCTTGGTCGTCGAGAGCGGGTGGGATAGCACATGGATTTCTCATTCGTACTAGGTCAATCAATCACCCAGGCCCTGGGTGTCACCGCGATCATCTACTGCCTGGCCGCTATGGGCCTGAACCTCCAGTTCGGCTATACCGGCCTTCTTAACTTCGGGCAGGTGGCCTTCGCGGCAATTGGCGCCTACTCCATTGGTGTGGTCGTAATCAGTTTCGGTGCCAGCCTCTGGGCTGCGATCCCCATTGGCTTAGTGGCTTCGGTGGCATTGGCCTTGGTCTTGGGTATTCCCACCCTGCGGCTTCGAGCCGACTATCTCGCAATTGTCACCATCGCAACCAGTGAAATCATTCGACTGCTCGTACGATCAATTGCACTCCGCGACACTTTCGGCGGCGCGAACGGGATCAACGGCAAAATGGGTCAGGCCTTCCATGACCTAAACCCATTCAGCGCTGATATTGATCTTCCGTTCTTGACTTGGACCCGTCAGGATCTTTGGGTGGTAACGGTCGGATGGTCGCTAATCGCCATATTCACTCTCGCTACTTGGCTGCTAGTTCGTAGCCCCTGGGGCCGGGTCGTTAAAGGTATCCGCGAGGACGAAAATGCGGTGGTATCGCTGGGTAAAAACGCCTACGTTTACAAGATGCAAGCACTTATTTTGGGTGGCCTACTCGGTACGGTGGGTGGCATAGTTTGGGCCGTAGCGAAGCAATCGGTGCAACCCGATAACTTCGTACCGGATGTAACGTTCTTCTCTTACACCATCTTGCTGCTTGGTGGTGCTGCGCGAGTTTTCGGCCCTATCGTGGGTTCAATAATCTTCTGGTTCTTGCTGGTGTTCGTCGGTGAATTCTTGAACCAGTTGATTGCTGCTGGCTGGATTACCTTCTTGCTGCCGACCGATGTAGGCCCAATCCGCTTTATCCTGGTTGGCCTTGGTCTAATGGGCCTGATGATATTTAGACCACAAGGCATCTTCGGTGATAAACGAGAGTTGGCCCTTGATGCCCGCTAACGGCCAACGTGCCCTCGAGGCCCAGTCTGCACTCGCCACTGTGCCGCGAGTACCTGGTGCACCCAAACCTGATCCCATCTTGGTAGCGACTTCAATCGTGCGCCGTTTCGGCGGCCTTTCAGCCGTTGACGTCGCCCATGTCGAAGTTCAGCGCGGGTCGATTACCGCGCTCATCGGCCCCAACGGCGCCGGAAAGACCACATTCTTCAACCTGTTAACCGGATTCGACGCTCCCGATGAGGGCGCTTGGTCTTTCAATGGCAGATCCATGGGCCGACTGTCCCCGTATCGGGTAGCCCGTCTAGGAATGGTCCGTACCTTCCAGCTCACCAAGGCGCTGAACCGCCTCCGGGTAATCGACAATATGTTGCTAGGCGCCAAGGGCCAACGTGGTGAACATTTGTGGGCTTCGATTTTCCCCTTCCTCTGGCGCAGCCAGGAAGCCAAGAACACCGAACGTGCCGATGTGTTGCTCAAACGATTTAGCCTTGATGCCAAACGTGGCGATTTCGCCGGTTCACTATCTGGCGGACAACGCAAATTGCTCGAGATGGCCCGCGCTTTAATGTCGGAGCCCGAACTCATTATGTTAGATGAGCCAATGGCTGGTGTGAACCCAGCCTTAACCCAGAGCCTGCTTCAGCACATCAAAATGATTCGCGAGGAAGGCTCGACCGTGCTTTTCGTTGAGCATGACATGGATATGGTCCATGACATCAGCGACTGGGTAATAGTCATGGCCCAAGGCAAGATTATCGCCGAGGGGCCTCCGGGCGACGTCATGAAGAACCCTGAAGTTATTGACGCCTATCTCGGCTCCCACCACGAGAAGGCGCTCACTGAATCTGGCGAATCCCTGACGACGGGAGAGAACAAGTGAGTTTCCTCGAGCCCAGTGACCTACCGGCCACCGGTAGCCCCGATGACCTAAAAGAATTCACCGCAGAACTCAATCTCGATGCGTCCAGGCAAACCCGCGGCCATGAAGCGAGTATCGAGCAGCAGCACGCCTCCGAGGCCGTCGGAGCCCTAATCCGGGCCGATAACCTCATTGCCGGTTATTTCCCCGGGGTAAACATTCTCAACGGTTCAGACCTCTATGCCAAGGAGGGCGAACTTGTCGGCATCATCGGCCCTAACGGCGCCGGTAAGTCGACCCTATTGAAGGCCCTTTTCGGGCTGGTGAATGTGACTTCAGGCGCAGTGCTCCTCCGCGACGAGGACATAACCAACCTACGGGCCGATCAGCTCGTTAAGCGCGGTGTCGGATTTGTGCCGCAGAACAACAACGTCTTCCCTTCGCTCACCATCGAGGAGAACATGCAGATGGGTGCCTATCAGGACCCGAAGTCCTTTAAAGAACGCTTTGAGGCGGTTACAGAACTATTTCCGGCGCTCGGCACGCGGCGTAAGCAGCGCACCGGGTCGCTTTCAGGTGGCGAGCGTCAAATGGTTGCCATGGGTCGAGCGCTGATGATGGCCCCCAGCGTGCTGCTACTTGATGAGCCAAGCGCTGGGCTCAGCCCAGCGCTCCAAGACGAGGTTTTTGTGCGAGTCAAAGGCATCAATGCATCGGGTGTCACGGTAATCATCGTTGAGCAAAATGCCCGGCGCTGCCTGCAGATTGTCGACCGTGGGTATGTACTGGATCAGGGTAAGAACGCCTATACCGGCACGGGAGCCTCTTTGGCCAACGACCCAAAGGTGATTGAGCTTTACCTCGGCACCCTTGCCAAGGCTTAGTCAGCTTTCGCCACCTCCACCAGAGCCAAGCCACCGCATCCGTGAGTGCGCACGTTTTTGTCGCGTAAACCCCAATTTGTGTTGATTTCACGACCAAAACGTGCGCGTTCAGCGCAGTTGCTGTTTTGCATCTTTACACCAATAAAAAGTAGTTGGGCCCCCTCCCGAAGGAGAGGGCCCAACTACTTAACAATTTACTGCCTTACGGCAGTTTGCTGCTGGCCTTACGGCAGTGGCACCTCAGCGGTAACCTTGCCGATTTCTTCGAATGCATCATTCGCTGTGTAGGTGTTGATAGAAATCGTTGCTGATGCAGGATCGCCGTACTGGTTGAAGTCCAGCGGTCCGGTTACACCATTGAAGTCGATTTCTGTGCCCGCCTGGATAAGCGCTAAGCAGTCTGCATACGTGGTGCAGGCCTCGCCACCGTTGCCGGCAACATCAGCGAGCGCAGCCGCAATGGCCGTGCCAGTGGCGCAGCCTGCAACGTTCGCAGCAAGGGCCACCACGACGGTAGCGTCATATGCTTGAGCGCCGTAGGTGAAGTCGGTCAGTGCGGGATCAACCGTGAGGAGCATGTCGTTGAACGCGGTGAGATCGGCCTCGCCGGACGGAACCGTGGCGATAACACCCTTCATCGTGTTCTTCGGGAACTCCTTGTAGGCCTCGGTAGAGATGTTTCCATCAACTAGGTAGACCTGCTGATCCTTCGGGCCAACACCCTGCTTGATCATTTCCTGGAGTAGCTTGACGGACTCTTCGAAACCAATCACGACGACTGCCTCAGGGGCACCGGCCTTGATCTCTGCAACCTCTGCATCAAAGGTTGTTGCTTCTGGGTCGTAGAGCAGTTCACTGGTAACTGTGCCACCGGCCTCGGTGAAGTTCTTGGAGAAAGCCTTCTCCAAGCCCTCGCCGTATGCGTCTTGACGGGCAATAACCGCTGCCTTGGTGATGCCTGAGTCAATTGCGGTCGAAGCAAGAATCGCACCCTGGAGCGCATCAGATGGAGCAACGCGCCAGTACAAGCCATTGTCCTCGTAAGTTGTCAGTGCTGGTGAAGTGTTTGCTGGCGAGATCATCAAGGCACCCTGTGAGGTGATCTTGTCGATAACCGTCAACGAGACACCCGATGAGGCTGCACCGATGATGACCTGGGCACCCTGTGAAAGTGCTGCATCAGTCGTCTGGGTTGCGATATCGGTCGAGGTATCGCCCGAGTCGCCATCGATATTGACCATTGGTGCGCCAAGTACGCCACCGGCGGCATTGATCTCATCGACTGCCATTTTGACGCCCGCGAACTCGGGTGGGCCGAGGAAGGCAAGGCTACCCGTGGCCGGCAACAAAGTACCGGTGATCAGGGTTGGGGCCGTGCACTCTGCTGCCGCTGGCTCTGAGGCGGGCGCCTCCGAGGCTGCTGGCGCTTCACTTGCAGGTGCTTCACTTGCTGCTGGTGCGGCACTGGATTCGGTGCTCGTCGTAGACCCACCGCATGCGGCGAGACCAAGCGAAACAACTCCCAGCACGGCGGCCGATTTGATGACCATTGTGCGCTTCATGCATCTCCTTGATTCCATGGAAATTGACGGCGAATGCCGACACATTCGTTCCACCTTACTTTGTCCACCATTCGTTGGGAAATTGAGACTCCAGATAGTCGCCGGTTTGTAACCGGACCGTTATCTTGTTGGTTTTGGGCCGGCAATTGCCGTATCAGCGAGTACCCGCGCCGATACTTCAGCCAATGTCAACCGACCGTCGGTCGCTTGGCGTCGAAGCCAGGTAAATGCTGCCGCTTCGGTTAGTCCCAGTTCGCTTTGGAGCCAGACTTTGGCCCGTTCCACCACCTCGCGGGCTGCCACCCGCTCCTGCAAATTGGCAACTTGGGCTTCTAACTCCTGCAACTGCGCCCATCGAGCTATCGCCAACTCAATCGCCGGGGTGAGATCACTGGCACCAAACGGCTTTACCAGGTAGCCCAAAGCCCCAGCCGATGCCGCTTTTGCTACCACTTCGGCCTGGCTAAAGGCCGTCACCATGACCACCGGTGCCAATTTGGCGGCCACGATCTCCTCGGCCGCACTAAGTCCATCGCGAATTGGCATGGCTACGTCCAAAAACACCACGTCCGGGCTTAGCCTGCGGGCCAAAGCCACCGCCTGCTCCCCATCACCGGCCTGCCCAACCACCTCATAGCCGAGCTCGCCAAGCATCTCGACTAAATCCATCCGAATCAATGCTTCATCCTCGGCGACCACGACGGTGCGGGGGGTTAGCGACACGTCACTAGCGGCCATAGTTAAACCATAGTTACGCGGCTAATGACCCCGGCGGTGGACCGGCTACTCTTGGCTCTGCGCCCCGGTACCCCAACCGGCAGAGGGAGCCGACTCAAACTCGGTCCAGTGTGAGTTCAAATCTCACTCGGGGCACACACATAAATACGCAACCACCCTTCCAGCGATGGCCTCACTAGTGCTAGCACAAGAAATGCCCAGAGTGCCGCAAGACCGACTCCTCGATCGACATAAGAAGCGTGCTAGAGGCCAGCCAATACGCACGCGGCGGTACTTGACTTAACGCCAAAGCCATCATCCTCCGGCAAAAACGCCTCGACCACTCCATTGTTAACTACCATGGCATAGCGCTTGGATCTGATGCCGAGACCAGCTCCGGAGGCATCAACATCCATACCTACAGCCTTGGTAAAAGCTGCATCGGGGTCGGCGAGCATCAAGATATCGCCCGCTCCTTGGTCTTTGCCCCAAGCATCCATCACGAAAACGTCATTGACCGAAAGGCACGCAATGGTGTCGACTCCAGCGGCCGAAATACTCGCAGCCAATTCCACAAATCCGGGAAAATGAACCTTGGAGCATCCTGGCGTGAAGGCCCCCGGTACCGCGAACAGAACTACGCGACCGGCGCCAAGAACATCACCGCTCGACAGGGCGACGGGCGCGCCTTCGGCCATCATTCGAAGTTCTACCTCGGGTAGTGAATCGCCAACTGAAATGCTCAAGGGAATGTCCTCTCTAGGTTGGCGAAACATTACCAAGTCAGCGGATTTCCTGCACGTGCGCACCGGCCTCAACCTGAAAGCTGTTCCAGGTACCTTCAAAGGTTCGCCCGAGTGCCTTCGCCCGGACGTCGACCGCACCGGTTTCGAAGTCCACGCGCACCCTGCCGGTAACAGGGAGATTTTGATAAAGTCGATAATCATCCAATTCGATTACAACCGGACCCCAACCACTGGCAGACCACGAACCGCCCCGCAGGCCCAAACCCTGATAGCCGGCAGCCTGCAGATACCTGTCTATGGCGTCCAGCGCCGTCTGGGTCACCCCATCGGCCACATTAGTTACGCGCAACGGATACGAAATTACGGCTGCGATCGGCGGAATATCCCGCGCGCATTCTCCGCCGGTACCAGCAAGCACCAGATTTTGATCGATGAGAAAGTCTCGTACCAAACGCGACGCACAATTGTTGACGTCGCCCATGGCTGTGACATGGGTGGAGTTAGCCATAATTACGTGCCTCGAACGTGCAAACTGCGCCGCAACTAAATCACCCTCTGCAGCCGTCGTAATTGTGTCCAACTCGCCAGACAACACCAAGGTTGGAATATCGGGATAAGTGCCACCCGGTGGCCCAGGAATCTTCCACGGATTGCGTGTAGCTGTTGGCCAGGACAAACACAGTGACTGCTCTCCTGCG
>JBIIOU010000111.1:0-6634 GCA_044336815.1 Candidatus Nanopelagicales bacterium
TGCCATCGTCGTAACTCCGGTTACTGCCCCAAAAAGTATTACGGCAACCGGGTTGGTCATTGCCGGGGAATCGGACGGGTCACTCCCCACCTTGCTTTGGCGCAAGACCTCAATCGCCACCGATATTAAGATTATGCTTCCAACCAGACGATTGAGCACCACGGTATCCAAGTAGAAGAACATCAAACCGGTGATAACAAAACCGAGTAAGGCACCAGGTATTAACTTGCGAATTAGTCGCCAGTTGGCATGTTGCCTATACAGGGCAAGTGCGATGAAATCCCCGGCAATGAGCACCGGCACTGCGAATCCCGCGGCAATGGTTGGCGATAGAGCCAGCACCAGCAGTAGGCCAGCTAGCACCCCTACGACCGGCATGGCGGTTTTGGAAACGCCGTAGAGGAAGACCCCGGTGCCCACCAGGCCAATCAGTAGTGGAGTCCAGACTTCAGGCAAATTATTCCTCGATAGTGAGTTTCACCTCTTGGATCTAGACCAAGAAATCATTAACCCTTCATGAGTTCCCGCATGAGCCGCGCGGTGGCCGAAGGTGTCTTACCGACCTTGACCCCTACCGCTTCAAGGGCTTCCTGCTTTGCGATAGCGGTACCCGCTGAGCCCGAGACGATCGCACCGGCATGGCCCATGGTCTTACCTTCTGGGGCAGTGAAACCCGCAACATAACCAACAACCGGCTTGGTTATGAATTCAGCGATATAGGCGGCTGCGCGCTCCTCGGCGTCGCCCCCGATTTCTCCGATCATGACGATGGCATCGGTTTCCGGGTCATCTTGGAATGCCTGTAGGCAATCAATGTGAGTGGTCCCGATGATTGGATCCCCGCCGATCCCTACACAAGTAGAGAAACCAATATCGCGCAGCTCGTACATCATCTGGTAAGTCAACGTGCCAGACTTTGACACTAGGCCAATGCGTCCGGCTTTGGTGATATCAGATGGAATGATGCCGGCGTTGGACTGCCCCGGGCTAATGATGCCCGGGCAGTTCGGGCCAATGAGGCGCGTGGCTCCGGAGTTTTGCGAATATTGGAAGAACTGCGCAGCGTCGTGCACCGGGATGCCTTCGGTAATAACTACCGCTAGTGCGATCTTTGCGTCGACGGCCTCGAGTACCGCGGCCTTGGCAAACTTCGGTGGCACGAAGACCACGCTCACATTGGCGCCGGTCGCCAACATCGCTGACTGCACGTCATCGAAAATCGGGATCCCGTCAACTTCTTGCCCGGCCTTACCCGGAGTAACACCGGCGACCATTTGGGCACCGGATGCCACCATACGACGGGTGTGCTTAGTGCCCTCCGACCCGGTCATGCCCTGAACGAGAATCCTGCTGTTGCTATCGAGCCAGATTGCCATGTGCGCGCGCCCTTACTTTCCGGCCTTGCGTGCAGCTGCCAGTTCGGCAACTCGACGCGCAGCATCATCCATGGTGTCAACAATTTCAATAAGCGGGTGATTAGCCTCGGTCAGGATGCGGCGACCTTCAATCGCGTTATTTCCATCAATTCGGCACACAATCGGCTTTGAAAGGGGCGCGCCCTCGGACTTCAGCATTTCGAGAGCCTGCAACACCCCATTAGCCACTGCGTCGCAGGAGGTGATGCCGCCGAAGACATTGACGAATACCGCCTCAACCTCAGGGTCATTCAAGACAATGTCGAGCCCGTTGGCCATAACCGTCGCACTGGCACCGCCGCCAATATCGAGGAAGTTCGCCGGCTTGATGCCGCCGAACTCTTCACCGGCGTAGGCAACGACGTCGAGTGTGCTCATGACGAGCCCTGCTCCATTACCGATGATGCCAACTTCACCATGAAGTTTTACGTAGTTAAGTTCGAACTCCTTCGCCCTTAGTTCAATCGGGTCGGTGCCTTCGCGGTCGACGAAGTCGGCGTGGCTGGCATTACGGTAGCTCGCGTTGTCATCAAGGGTGACTTTGCCGTCAAGGGCCAGCACCTTGCCATTTGGCGCCAACACCAAAGGATTGACTTCAACCAAAGTTGCATCTTCATCCACCATGACTTTCCATAGCTTCACCATTATCGCAATAACTTGATCGCGCACCGCGGGCGGGAAGTTAGCGGCATCGACAATCTCTGCGGCCTTCTGCTCATCAACACCTAGCAGTGCATCAACGCGGATCATTGCCAGATCTTGTGGTCGAGTCGCCGCCACCTCTTCAATCTCTACGCCACCAGCGGTGCTCGCCATTGCAAGGAAAGCCCGGTTCGCCCGATCAAGTAAGAACGAAACGTAGTACTCATCGGTAATGTCAGAAGCCTCAGCGACGAGCACCCGGTGCACAGTGTGGCCTTTGATGTCCATCCCGAGGATCGCCTTTGCTACAGCCGCTGCCTCATCGGGATTCTGGGCGAGCTTGACGCCACCGGCTTTGCCGCGCCCACCGGTCTTAACCTGGGCCTTGACAACCACTTGGCCGCCGATTGTGCGGGCCACCTCATGGGCGGCGTCGGGCGTTGAACACACTTCGCCGGGGGTGCCGGGGATCTGATGCTTGCCGAAAAGCTGCTTAGCTTGGTATTCGTACAGATCCACTTAAACTCCCTGAGGCCGAAATCACGTTGGTGACGGCCTGAGCCTAGTGTCGATCAGCTGGTCGCGGTAAAGGTGCGACTGTGATCTTCGACCCATTCGACGATTGATGCGGTCGTGGCCCCCGGGGTGAAGATCTTGGCTACCCCCAAGGCCTCCAATTCGGTGATGTCATCCTCGGGGATGATCCCTCCGCCAAAAACGATGATGTCGCCGGCCTTGCGGGCCCTCAGCAGCTCCATGACGTCGGCGAACAAGGTCAGATGTGCTCCGGACAAGATCGACAGCCCAATAAAGTCAACGTCCTCTTGTACCGCAGCGTCAACCACCTGTGCAGGAGTTTGATGTAGACCGGTATAGATGACTTCGATGCCGGCATCACGCAGGGCCCGGGCGACCACTTTGGCGCCACGATCGTGCCCATCGAGCCCCGGCTTGGCAACAAGAACGCGAATTGGACCAGCCATTAGGAACCCCTATCCCGGTGTTACCAGATCTCGACGACCGCTGAAAGTACACTATAAATCTCTTGTCGGCCGGGGCGGCACCGGCCCGCCTGGAACGAACCTAGGAGGTGACAGATGGCTACCCCACGTGACCTGCGGCCTCAGTCACTGATCGTTTCCATCTTCGGGGCATACGGGAGAAACCTCGGTGGCTGGTTCGCTGTTAGCGCACTTATTTACCTGCTTAATGATGTCGGAGTCGACGATCCTGCGGTTCGTAGCGCCTTATCTCGATTCAAGCGCCGCGGAATCTTGATTTCGGAGAAACAAGGTGGCGTTGCCGGGTATTCACTTAGTGAATCTGCCTGGCAAACTTTCGACGTTGGGGATGCTCGTGTGCTACAGCGTCGAACCCCGCCGCCCAACGATGGTTGGGTGCTAGCGGCCTTCTCGATCCCTGAGAGTAAGCGTGATGTGCGTTACCGCCTGCGCTCGCGACTCGCCAAAGTCGGCTTCGCGCAAGTGGGGGGTGGGCTTTGGATAGCACCAAGAGCTCTAGAACCTGACGCGCGCTACGTAGTGCAAGCACTCGGCATTGAAGATCATGTTGACATCTTCAACGCAGAGCACACCGCATTTCGATGCACCGCCGATGCTGTGAACCACTGGTGGGATTTACCGGCAATCGCGCGCGAATACGAATCCTTCACAGACGAATTTAAAAGTCTGCGCGCCAAATATAACCGGGCCACAAAGCCACCCATTAATGTAAAAGCCTTTACCGACTACACCCGAACCCTCACCGCTTGGCGGCCACTGCCGTACAACGACCCCGGGCTTCCGCGTGAATACTTGCCCAAAGCCTGGTCGGGTGACCAAGCGACCGCACTTTTCTATGACATACACGATCAGTTAGCACCGGCGGCGCAGCAATATGTCGTTGATGTCGTTGGCGGCGCAAGCTAAGACTGCTAGAACATGGTCGATGGCACGCAAGGCCCGTATATGTCACGCAATACATCGACTATCTCCCCAACAGTGGCATATGCGGTAACCGCCTCCACACATGCCGGCACCACATTCGCCCCGGCGGTAGCCGCTGCGCGCACTGCCGACAACCCGGCCGTGACGGCATCTTGATCGCGGGTCGCGCGCATCTGCTGCAGGCTTGCGATCTGGGTGCGTTCACTTTCCGGGTCGAGGGTGAACACCTCGAATGCCACCGGTTCGGTAACAAAAGTATTAACCCCGATGACCGTCTTTTCGCCGGTGTCGATCGATTTAGCATGTTTATAGGCGCTGTCACCTAGCTCAGTCTGGAAGTATCCCGACTCAATGCAACTTAGGGCTCCTCCCCGCTCAGCAATATTTGCCATCTCAGCCCAAATCTCGGTTTCCAGATCATCGGTCAATTGCTCTAGTAGGTAACTGCCACCAAGCGGGTCAACCATTGAGGTGACACCGGTTTCAAAGGCCACGATCTGCTGAGTGCGTAACGCCAACGTTGCCGCCACCTCGGTAGGCACACCGAGTGCTTCATCAAAGGCACAGACATGCATCGTCTGCACGCCACCAAGTGCGGCCGCCATGGCTTCGATTGAGGTCCGCACCACGTTGTTTAACGGCTGCTGTGCTGTTAGCGATGACCCAGCCGTGAAAACGAAGATGCGCAACTGTTCTGAGCGCGGATCCTGCGCGTGATAGGTATCGCGCATTAGTTTCGCCCATACCCGGCGCGCCGCCCGGAATTTGGCGATCTCTGGCAGGAAGTCCATGTTGCTGGACAAGAAAGTGAACAGGGTCGGCGCCACCGCATCAACACTTAGGCCGCGCCGGACGGCTTCGTCCAAGTACGCGCGCGAGTTAGAGAAAGTAAATGCGATCTCTTGAACAGCGCTCGATCCTGATTCACGAATGTGGTAACCGCTCATGGCGAGTGACACCCAGCGTGGAATGCCATTTGCGATGTGCTCGATAACATCGACTGAGAGCTTTAACCCAGCTGCCGCTGGGAATATCTGTGTTCCGCGAGCAAAATACTCCTTCAGTACATCATTTTGAATGAATAATCCGAATTCATTTGGATTTACCCCTCGCTTTTTCGCCAGTGCCTCAAACATGGCGGCCCAGATGTAGCCGATCGAGTTAGCGGTGGTTCGAACTTGACTGATCTTCTCAAGTGGAATGCCATCCATGAGCACTTCAATATCGGCGAGGCTGTCAATGGCCACCCCCACTTTGCCAACCTCACCGCGAGCAAGCAAATTGTCTGAGTCGAGGCCCATTTGGGTAGGTAGATCTAGCGCCACGCTGAAGCCGGTTAACCCCTGATCAAGTAGTGAGCGAAAACGCTCGTTGGTTTCGCGCGCCGTACCGAAACCTGCGTACTGCCCCATCGTCCATACTCCTGGATCAGCATTTATGCCCCGGGTATACGGGAACTCGCCTTGCTGCTCACGTGCCTGCGCTGTCACTGTGACGCCTCCGCATTTAGCTGCTCACGCAGCACTTTCTTGGCAATCTTGCCCGTAGAGTTGAGAGGAAACTCCGCAACTATTCGTATGTCCTTCGGTTTCTTATATGACGCCATTCGTGACTTGCAGTGCTCAAGCACTTGATCCGCTGTCACATTTGCGCCTGCCGCAATAGTAATTAGGGCGGTCACATGCTGACCCCAGTCGGCATCTTCGACACCGATAACCGCCACCTCATGCACACCAGAAACCTCCGCGATGACATCTTCGATTTCGCGTGGATAAATGTTGTAGCCGCCCGAGATAATCATGTCGCCCTTACGGTCAACCAAGAACAGCCGTTCATCCGCATCACATCTACCTAAGTCACCGGTATAAAGCCAGCCATCGCGCACCGCCTTTGTCACGGTCGGGTCTTGCCCAGCTTGCCCGTAGTAACCACGCATTACATGGTCACCGCGAGTTATGACCTCACCGACTTCACCGGTTGGTACGTCCTGGCCCAGTTCGTCAACAATCCGAATTTCGACACCGTTACAGGGCAACCCGGCGCTCGTCAGGATTTCCGTGTCACCTTCGATCCCGCGCCGATGGTCGGCTGGTCCCAGCACAGTAACCGGCGGGATCGCTTCGACCAAACCGTAGTACTGCGACATCCGTGGGGTGATGCGCTCAAAGCATTGCCTGATTTGCTCAGGCGGCATTGGGGCACCCGCATAACCGAGGATCTCTAGATTCGCCATTCGCTCAAGTGAAATATCCGGCATCGCTAGGAGCCGCGCCACCATGGTCGGCACAAGCGCCGTGGCATTGGCGCCTCGGTTTTCGAACGCATCAACGAGTGACTCCGGCTCAAACTTGGCCTGCACAATTTGCCGACCACCGAAAGTGAAATAGGGCAATACGAAAAGCCCACTGGTGTGGGTAACTGGGCCGGCATGTAACCAGCAACTGCGTTCATCGGGCACTTTGCCTAAGAAGTCAGTGACAATATTGTGCAGACTCGCCATCCGATTTCGGTGGGTTCGAATCGCACCCTTCGGATTGCCGGTGGTACCACTTGAATAGTTCAGTGAGACCAATGCATCAGGATCTACATTAAGTAGCAATGGCTCAGTTGATTGGTTTTCGAGAAATCTCT
>JBIIOU010000113.1:0-6624 GCA_044336815.1 Candidatus Nanopelagicales bacterium
AATATCCCGGCGCCCAAACCTGCCACGAGTGCCAGAGCAAGATCTAGCATGGCTGATCTCCCTCGACTGTTTTGCGGACTGTATTGCGGACTACCTCTGAAACATGTTCTAGATATACTTTTGATCTATCGCCAATTGCTGCCAGTTTGTTATTTTTTCTGGTCACTGAATTAAACTTCGCATCACCATTGAACAGATTCTCGCACGGGGGAAAAGGGCACGCGCCTTTGCCCCGATTGCTTCCCAAACCGCATTAGATCTATTTATTGTCAGGTTCAGATTGTGTCAGTCCTGGCCCAAGAAGAGCAGGATTGCAAAGCACATACCGAGGACCGCCAGCAGGTGCGGCGTCGAAGACCTCGATGTCAAACCCACTGCCCTCCAGCGTCGCGAGAACAACATCCGCGTTCGGTATCTCACTCACCGGATCGCGGCCCTCGTTGACACAGGCATTGCGAATCAAGGCCTGTGTCAGTTCAACCTCTTCGTTCACACCATCACCGGCTTTGACATGAGATGGGATACGGAATAGAGCGACACAAGGTCGAGCGAAAGTTGATCACGCATGTGCTGCCCGCTCGGCAGTCGAAGCAGCAGAGGCCATCGGAAGATAAGACAAAGTGACGGCGAGTAGCGCCCCTCGGCCCGGTGCCGGGCTCAGGGTCCAGGCCCCAGCTACGGCCTCGATATCGCGGAGCCCGAACCCAGGCACTACTTCTGCGGGTACTCCCTTGCCATTATCAAGTGCTTCAATGCGAATGCCATGAGATGTCGTGGAGTCAACGGTAATAAACACTGACGGGGCGCGCCCATGGGTGACCGCGTTATTGATGGCTTCATCAATGACTGAACCGACACGGCGCTGAAGGGCAGGTGAGAAATCGATGCTGGTACGAGCTATCGAAGAGATCGTGTATTCGACGTCGATAAGACCGGTCCAGCGCTGAGCCAACTTTGTCAACTGCGAGTTGATCGGCTCGATGCTTTCAGGCCCACCATTCATGATCACGCCAATGTCGATATTCACCTGCTCCAAGAGAGCACGGCACCGCCGGAAGGTTTCCTCGCGGCTCACGACACGGCCACTTCTCTGACCATCGACAAACAGGTGGAGAGAAAGCGCAACCGCAGCAAGTCGCCCTTGCACCGGACCATGGAGCACTTGAGCCACTTGGCGCCGGAGCCGGCCAATTGAGTCTTCGAGCCCCACGGTTGCTTCAACGATGAGGCGATTTTGTTCGGCCAAGAGTTCGCTGTCATTGCGCAGACCAGCGATCGCACGGCTCATCGATGCTGCCGTCACCCCCGCCAAGATTGCTGCCGTAGATAGCCCTAGCACCTGAAGGGCCGCCTTCGCCAACGGCCAATCAGGACTCAAAAGAATTGTCGCAACCATGCCCGCACCGATCGCGACGAGATTAGCCACGAGCACGAAGCCGAACGTTTTCACCAACCTCAAACCCGAAAATCCGTTTTGCAGCAAACGAAGTAGTACACAGACCCCAAACCAAGCAGTGAAGGCCACCAATACCCGCAAGAGTGCTCCGAGGAGGAGCGGAGCCCAGAGCACTGAGACTAACCACGGCTCACGCGCGTTTCGCATCAATTCAGCGGTCTCAATCGATCCCGTCGACGAAATTACCGAGAACTTGCCCCCTGAGATCCCGTGACTGATTTCTCGAACCAGCAGGCGAGCTTCTCCGCCGGCGCGTTCGGCGAGTGCAAGTAATTCCTGCTGAGACGAACGATCATTGAGCACCGAAACCTCACGTGTCAGTAACCCGATGGTCGGCAGTACGGCCTTCTCAATGCTGGCCGAGAGCGATGCGCGTAGCCGCTCGTCATCGCCTACTTGTCGATTGGAGATCTCGAGCAGCCGCGTCATCGAAGCCCGGAGCTCATTCGCATTCGCGCGGTAGTAATCATTAACGGCGAAGTAAGCACTGAGTAGCCACATCCACCCAAGGACTGATACGAATCCGGCAATGACTTGACCCAATGACAATCCCACGCCACCTGGGGCTAGCAGAGCGAAGGCCAAATCGGCCACCAAGAATCGCACGATGCAGGCAATGAACCAGATCGCCAGCACGAGCCACCCGCTCACTGGCCTCGCGATTCGCGATCGGAGAATCGTCAGATCTGCCGCCCAGAGGACCGCGCCTAGGGCGAGCGCACCGAGCACACCCGGGACCAACATGGCGGGCGCTGGCGCCCCCATTGCTTGTGAGGCCCGCACGACACCGGGGATCTGCATTAGCAGGGCGACGATCACCCACACGCGCAGTGACACTGCCCACCGGCCACCAATGAGAGCGAGCGGAGATGGTTTCGTCACCGAACGATGACCTTGCCCTGCTGCCACATTCGCACGGCCAACACACGAGCGTTGCGATCGGCATCTGAACGTATGCCAAGTGCGAGGAAGGTCCGTTGCACCATGCTCTCCGCCGCCCGCAGAGTCGTGTTCCGTTCTTTGGCGATTGCCGCATTCGACAAACCCTCAGCGATCAAACGCAGAATCTCACCGTGCACCGGAGTTAGTACTACTTTGTCGCTTGCGGAATCACTATCACGAATCACGCGGCGCTCGATCGAGGACTGCACCACAGCAACCAGATCGTCAGCAGTTGCAATCGCAGACTTCACGACATAGACAGTGCCTTCTGGGATGCGGTGGCCGTCGCCAACGGCGAGTTCGGGTGAGGCATGGGCACTCAGGATTGCCATACCGACCCACGGAGTCTGCTCCGCGACTCGCTCTAGGAGGTGCACCCCGCTGGGCCCCGGCCCTAGATCCAGATCCGTGATTACCACGTGTGGCTCAAACTCCTGCAGCAAGGTGAGGGCTAGTGCCACCGATGGGCAGGACTGCACCTCAATGCCGGACTTATCAAGGGAGTTCGTGAGCAGACCTCGGGTGAACTCCTCGTCCTCGACCAAGAGAACCTTCCAGCGAAACCCTTCTTCCATTCCCCAACCTTGCCAAGTGTAGAAACTGATACGAATTCGTAGACCCCTCCAGTATTCGGGAATTACTCAAATTCCGCATCCTGAAGGGAGGCGTAGGCCACTGACACAAGCACCTTTGTAGCCACGATCGGGGTGGGAGACGCCCGGTAACGGGTTGCGCCGATCGGTAAAACACGAAGTAGCGCTGCTGGTCGGGCGAGAGTTCCTGCCTTCAAAGCAAATCGCTCACTCCCCGAACGACATCCGGCTCTGGGCCGTCGGCCCACTAGGTCGGGTTCTCCTGGCAAGAACTGCAGCAGGCCAATTCGCGACATAAGGTAAAGGCATGGCCACAAGATCACGGAGGCGACTTCGCACAGTCATTCTTGTCGTAGTCGCTTTCGGTGTACTTTTTGTCGCCATCGCCTCAATGCTGACCTTTCGCCTCTCAGGCACGCCCATCGCTCCCGAGTCGCTCATTCTCGATGGAGCGCCAGCCTCCGCCACTGACCCGACACCGGTGCAACTTGATGCCGACCTCTACCTCCCTCTCGCGCTTTCTACCGATGCCGCGGGCGGTGCAAAGAATGCTGTCCCCGCGATACTCCTGGCCCACGGCTTCGGCGGTAGCAAAAAATCAGTGAGTGCGGAGGCTGAGTCACTCGCGGAAGCTGGCTTCGTCGTGCTCGCTTACTCCGCGCGCGGCTTTGGCTCCTCGACCGGCCTGATCTCGATGAACGCACCGCAGTTCGAAGTGGCGGATGCCTCGCACTTGATCGATTACTTGTCCACTCGCACGGAAGTAATCTCTGATGGGCCCGGTGATCCGCGCATCGGTATCGCCGGCGGTTCTTACGGTGGAGCCCTGGCACTGTTGGGCGCGGGATATGACCCCCGCGTCGATGCGGTAGCCGCCGACATCACCTGGAACAGCCTGGAGGAATCCCTCTTCGGTCAGTCACTGATCAGTGACGAGGCCACCGGTGAAGGCATGCATGGTGCGTTCAAGTCACTTTGGTCTGGGCTTTTCTTCAGCGCCGGGCAATCAGCACCCGGAACTCCCGTAACCGAGTGCGGTCGCTTCACTCCGGACTGGTGTGCGGCCTACACTCGAGCGGCAGTGGGCGGAACCATCGATGCTGCGGGCGCCGAGCTCATGCGAGCCTCCTCACCGGTGAGCATCACTGACCAGATCACGGTGCCGACACTTATCGGCGCAGGCCAGGCCGACTCCTTATTCCCGATCGCCCAGGCCAACGCCAACGCGACACAGATTCTCGATTCACATCCGAATACCCCGGTGAAGGTTGTGTGGCATGCCGGTGGCCACGATGGCGGGCTCGCCTCCCCCGATGCAGTAAGCGTGCAACTTCGCGAACTAACTCGTGACTGGTTCACCGCGCACCTTGCGGAGGGAGCACCTGTCGCCGACTCTTTCCTATACTCGGTGACCGCAGGATCCGCACTTAGTGATCGCGCCTCCGGCACTTTCGAGGTGCTTAGCTCCCCCGACTATCCAGGTCTCGGCGGAACATCCACGAGCTCGGTAGCGCTCACCGGGCCCACGCAGCAGATCCTGGCGCCGGCCGGGGGCATCCCTTCATCGGTCTCCTCCGTTCCAGGACTAGGTGGCATCGCCTCACTCCTGAGCCAGGTCAGCGGCGCTGCTGATCGCGGCGTCGGGCAGCAGACCGCGACCTTCATCTCCGAGGCCCTCGATTCAACGCTGGGCATCGCAGGAGCAGCCCGCGCACGAATCGAAATCTCGAGTGATCGCCCGATCAACGGAGCCACCGTTTTTGCGGCGCTGCGAATCGTTGACGATCAAGGGCGCTCACGGCTTCCCGCCGGCCTCGTCGCACCCGTGCGTCTCGACGTCCTGGGAACCGAGCCCATCACTTTGGATCTAGAACTGCCGGCGATTGTCACCGAGGTTCCTCCCGGTTCACGACTCGCACTGACCGTGACCACGACCGACCAGGCGTACCGGCTTCCGTCCGGCCCCGCCGTCTACTCGGTCTCACTCGCCGATGATTTTGTCCTCGTGCCCTCGGTCGCCGGAACGCCGACCAGCTCATCGTGGCCCTTGTGGGCCTGGCCTCTCCTTGGTGTGGCATTCCTCTTCATCGTTGCGCTCGCCTTACTCCTGACTCGCCCACGCCGAGCACTAGCTGCTGGCGAGCCCCAGGGCGATTCACCTCACCCGGTCGTAGTCACCGGAATTGTCAAGGAGTACCCCGGTGGCGTGCGGGCCGTCGACGGCGTCGACTTCACCGTGCCAACGGGCATCGTCCTGGGGCTCCTCGGGCCAAATGGGGCCGGCAAAAGTACGACTATGCGCATGATGATGGGCCTCATCTCACCCACCGCCGGCGACGTTCGTATCTTCGGTGAGCTCATCCGACCGGGCTCACCTGTCCTCTCTCGCATCGGATGCTTCATCGAAGGCCCCGGCGTCCTTCCGCACCTAACCGGGCGCCAGAACCTCGATCTCTTCTGGCGGGCATCGGGACGTCTAGGTGATTCACGTATTAAGGAGGTACTCGAAATCGCCGGGCTGGGTTCGGCTATTGACCGCCGAGTGCGCACCTACAGTCAAGGGATGCGGCAGCGGGTTGGCATTGCCCAGGCGATGCTCGGCATGCCAGAACTTCTGATTCTCGATGAACCAACCAACGGCCTTGACCCGCCCCAAATCAAGGAGATGCGCGAGGTCATGCAGGCCTACGCGCAAGGTGGCCGCACAGTGATCGTGTCATCGCATCTGCTCAGTGAGGTCGAACAGACCTGCAGCCATGTCGTCGTGATGGGCGCGGGCAAGGTCATCGCCCAAGGCAGTGTCGAAGCACTCCTGCGCGAACATCACGGCCGCCGGCTCGAGGACGTCTTCTTGGATCTAGTCGGAGAAGGGCACGAGGTAGTGACATGAGCGAGAGCATGCGGGCTGAGCTGCCCGACGCGAACACTCCGACTTTCTATGACCGTCGTCGCACACTGACCGTGCGCGTGGAGTTCGTGCGACAACTGCGCAGGCGCCGGACACTAATTGCCTTCGCCGTCGGAGTCCTGCTTCCCCTCATCGTTGTTGCGGCGGTAAAACTCGGCCCGTCCTCTTCGTCGGGGAATGGTGGAGGCTTTGGTGGCGGTGACCTAGATCTCGTAGGTCTCGCTACTGCAGGTGCGTGGAACTTCAGCCTCACCATGTTGTTCTTCGGTGCAGGCTTCCTGCTCACAATAATCGCGGCAATGTTTCTCGGCGACAGCGTTGCCAGCGAGGCCTCGTGGTCGACCCTTCGCTATCTCCTCGCTGCACCTATTCCGAGGCGAAGGCTGCTGCGAGCAAAGGCACTCGTCGGCCTGTTGCTCACCGCTACCACCCTCCTCATCTTGGTCGGGGCCTCGTGGATCATCGGAGCCCTCGCCTTCGGGACAACACCGCTCGTGAGCCCACTGGGAGCATCTTTCGACGCCACCGAATCTTGGGTAAGACTGGCAATAGTTGCCGGCTACATCATGATCGTGCTGCTGATTCCCGCAGGGCTCGCATTCCTCATGAGCGTCCTAACCGACGTTCCGCTCGGAGCTGTCGGCGCAGCAGTCGTCATCATCATCGTGCTCAACATTCTCGATGCGATCGAGGCTCTCGGCTCAGTGCGTAACTTCTTACCGGGT
>JBIIOU010000114.1:0-6574 GCA_044336815.1 Candidatus Nanopelagicales bacterium
CGCGATTAGCTCGGGAGCAGGTGAGTCCAAGCGAGGGGTGCTCGAAACCGGGGTGCTCGAAACCGGGGTGCTCGAAACCGGGGTGCTGGAGACTGGCGTGCTCGTTGTTGGTGCTTGGGTGCGCGCGTTGAGCGCGGGCTCGGGTAAGTCCAAACGAGGTGCGCTTGAGGTAGGTGCACTGGGAGCAGGCGTGCTAGGCGCAGGTGCACTAGTGGACGGTGAACTAGTGGACGGTGAACTAGTGGACGGTGAACTAGTGGACGGTGAACTAGTGGCAGGCGCACTGGCGACCGGCACACTGGTTCGTGATCTCGCTATGGATGGCGCTGCGCTCGTTGGAGCGGTCGGATTTTGGGATGCCTTGGTGGTGTTTGGCACTGGTTGTGGTGCCGGGTTGCTAGTTACCGGTGCCTGGCTTCGTGCGGTAAGTGTGGGTTCAGGCGCGATCGCACTTGGTGCGCTTTCGTGAGAGTCACTGGGCATGGGTGCGGGCAATCCCCGTGTGCGCTGGGTTAGTGCACCGCGCGGCTCGGGAGCTGTTCCCTCTTTTATAGGTGTGCTCGCCTTGGTGCTTTCAACGGGCTTAGCCGGTGGGATGATCACTGCTTCGCGCACAGGCGCGGTACCGGGCCGCGACCGAACGCGAAGATCTTGTGTTCGCGATGGCTCACTTGTTTGCTTATCGTCCATAACCGCAGAAATGTCTTCGCGACTTAATGGTTTCGCGTCTGCCTGCTTGGCCATTTCAGCCGGAATCATCGGCCCTTGGCTGCGTGGCTGTGCTTGGGCCTGGGATTGGGATTGGGGTTGCCGTTGGGCACCCGGCGCCGCGAGTCGATGTGCCACCGCTTTCTGGTGGGAGCCCTTTGGCGCGGTGCGGGGGCGCGAACTTACAACTGGAACAGGGCGCGGTGCGAGTTTTGGTGCTACCCCGGCATCAGGTTGTGATTCATTGGCGTATTCGCCTTCAGGCGTGAAATTCTCTTCTTCGCCAGGAGCGGGTGGATTGACCCGGCCAATGAGTTCAGCCTCTTGGCCCTTGGGGCGCACTGGGCGGGTATTCGTAAATCTGATTAGTCCGACTTTTTCATTGGTCGAACCATGGCGCAGGTCACCTCCGGTAACCAGTGGGCTGCGCCGGGTAACAAGGAATTTAGGGAGGCTCGAACTAATCCGTTTGGTGGTAGTAGTACTAAGTCGAAAAGGAGCCATGGACATGAAATCCCCACGAAGTGGCCCGCGCCACCCCGAGTTTTCTACTTTCGTCGAGTCTGATTCAGCCTCGTTTGGGGGACTCATACTCGCTCCCATCGGATTCTGCTCGGTTCAAAGCTGATACTTGCTTTAGTAGCCTCCGGCGCACGTCGTGAGTT
The DNA here is from genome assembly GCA_044336815.1 of Candidatus Nanopelagicales bacterium. Lineage (GTDB taxonomy): Bacteria > Actinomycetota > Actinomycetes > S36-B12 > S36-B12. Next base: position 1,374 of record JBIIOU010000114.1, read on the forward strand.
AGATCAACGATGGCGTCAAATGACCAGTGAACGTAGTAGGCCAGGAATCCGATCTCTTCCCAGAGACGGTCGGTCCCGACCGTGGCTATTCCCCCAGGCCACCACCTGCCACGTCGACCGTGAAGGATTGTCCGCACGGACAGGTGACCTCGGCGAGGGTATGGCCTTCGGTATTTATGCGGCGATAAACATCTTGGAGAAACGCTAGGTCCGTTGCCCACAACCCCCCGATGACTTGGTCATCGATTGTGGGCAACGTACCCAAGCGAGTTACAACCCGAGCCAAGAGCACAAGAGACAAGAAGGCCTCGTTCTCGCGAACCTTCGGGTCTAAGAGTGGCAACAGTTCATCTCTGGCTGTTGCCAATCTCATCGTGCCTTCGCGGTGGACAGTTCCCTGTTGGTCTACGTATCCGCGCGGAAGCACAAACTCGAAGGTCGTTTGAAACTCTTGCGTTGATGTGCTCATTTTTTACAAATAGTCATTAGGCGGTTGTCGTCATCTCACTGAACGTCATGGAGATAACCATTGAGATGTAGGCAGCGCTTCCTGCCTTGATGTCTCCGTAGTTAACGTTGGTAACCATGACATCTGAGAAGGATGTTGTCAGAACTGGCTTGCCCATGGTGTCCTTGTAGACCAAGGTTCCGGTCTTCCGGGCGCCGGCGAAGTCACCGTTGATGCCCTGCATGAGCCAGGTGGTCACGTTCTGATCACCAGTGTTGAGCACGGTCAGAGTTAAGGTTCCGCTTTGACGCGGGCCTAGCATCTGAGCGAGCACATACGTGCCATCCGGGGTCATCGATTGTGTCTCGATGGTTGACGTGCCCTTTGTGATGTTGTTTACCTCCACCACGTTCGGGATGGTCTGCCCATCGATTGAAAAAGTGAACGAATAAGCGGTTAAGGCATCACCTGCGGTTAGTGACATGAGTAATTACTCCTTTCGAGTGGATTGGGGATGAATCAGTCGCTGATGGAAGTGCCGCCAGAGAACTGGGCGATACGGAAGATGACGAACTCAGCTGGCTTGACAGGTGCGACGCCGATTTCGACGACTACCATGCCGGCGTCAATTGACTCGGCGGTGTTGTTCGTACCGTCGCACTTGACGAAGAACGCCTGCTCTGGCTTGGTGCCAAACAGGGCGCCACTGCGCCATTCGTTGACCAAGAACGCTGAGATGGTCCGGCGGATTCTGCCCCAGAGCTTGTCATCGTTGGGCTCGAAGACGCACCACTGGGTGCCCTGCAGGATCGACTCTTCAAGGTAGTTGAAGTAACGGCGAACGTTGATGTAGCGCCATTCGGCATCACTGGAGAGGGTGCGTGCGCCCCATACCCGGATACCGCGCCCTGGGAACGCCTTGATTGCGTTAACGCCCTGTGGGTTTAGTAGGTCTGTCTCTCCGCGAGTGGCGTTAAGTTCGACACCAACAACGCCTTGAAGTACCTCGTTGGCCGGTGCCTTGAACACACCGCGAGTGTTGTCGTTGTTGCTCCACAGGCCGGCAATGTGACCACTTGGTGGGAAGTCGACGTTATGACCAACTGATGGGTCAAAGACGGTAACCCATGGCCAGTACGTGACCGCGAACTTTGAGTCGTAGCCGGTTACGTTCATGCGCCAGTCAGATACCTGCTGTGCGTTGAGGCCAGCTGGGGTATCGAGGATTGCCATGCGGTTACCCATGAGTTCGCAGTGACCGATTAGTGCGGTCTGTACTGCGGTGATGCCTGCGGTGTCGATGAGGCCATTGCGGTGCGCCATGACAAGGTCAGGTGCGGCCACCATCGTGATCTCCTCGAACATCTCAAAGCTCGAGAAACCTGAGCGCTGAGCGGTATCACCAATTACCTCGGCGGGATTGACCGAAACCACCGGGACGCTTCCTGCGACGGCAAGGGTGATCGTTGTTGGTGCGACACCGGCTGCAATTGCTGCCGCATCGACAGTTGGCTCGTCAATACGAATTACCTTGGATGCAGTGTTGATCAAAGTTGCAACGTTTGTTGCCCCTGGGCCCAGCGTTGCTCCCGTGTAGTTCTCGGCCAACACGCCGGCCACTGAGACCGAGATGTCGAATGAGCCGGGTGCGGGCTTGTCACCAGATGGTGCGGTTGTCACAACCGTAATCTCGCCTGCATTTGCATCAAGGGCGCGGAAGGTGATTGCTGCAGCACCCTTGGCATCAGAAGTTGGCAGTGCTGCAACGGGCAGCGCGGGCGAAGGTGCATCGCCATCACCTGGGTAAGGGATGCGGACGATGTAGGCACGACCGCCACCATTATTGAAGAACCCGTAGACAGCCTTGGCTAGCGCGAACTCCTCGGTGAACTCACCGAAAGCAGTAACGTACTGCTGCCAGTTGGTAACCATGGTCGGCGCATTGAGCGGGCCCATTGGGGCGAACCCAACGAACCCTGCGATTGCGGTCCCGACCCCTGAAATGGGGGCAGTTGCCGCTGGTACTTCCTCGACGTAGACGCCGGGGGACAAATAGGTGGGCATCGGGTACCTTTCAATCGATGGGTAAAGTTGGGAATCGTGAGGTAACAGTCGGAATTGTACATATTTTTTCCCGACACTCAACTCGGTATCCCGATATTTGTCTAAGAGATGGGTACTATCCGCCGCGGCCCCTCGGCGCTTGGTTTGACCCAGGGTCGACCCGAGGCGCAGGTGCGGCCATTAACTGGCTTCCACGGGTGAATTCGCCAAATCTGGGGTGCACAGAAAGCGGCTTTGGCTTATAGTCGGGCCATGCCTGGCCCACTTGCCGTCCTAGGGACGATGATGGAATGCGATATGGGCGATGCCCCCGGCTTCTTGATAGTTGAGCCGACCGGGGTATTCGCTAATGATTTACCGGTCGGGACGATCTTCGACATCATCCCGTTCGTGAATCTACCCGGGTTCATCTTGTGCCATTCACCCTTGAACCCAGAGGTAATCATTGAGACCGCCGCCGCGATGGGGGTCCCGATGCCGGCCCCCTGCATCCCGATTGTGGTAGATCCGTGGATGCCGCCGGGCAATGTGCTGATCGACGGCATGCCAGCTCTGACCGAAGGGTCGGTCTGTGAGTGCCTGTGGGCCGGAACGATCGTGCTCAGTGGGCCATCCCCAGCCATGAACGTGGAGGCCGTCTAAGCCGTCTGAGCTTCGAAAACTCCAAGATGGCCGCGGCCATCTTGGAGTATCGCGCAGTTACGCGCTCATCTTTAAAGCCAAGTCACTCGACCGCTGGCCAGGCCATAAACGCCACTCACGATTCCCAATTTACCCGTGGAAGTAATACCGGAGATGATGGAACTTCGATTTTCAACCTTACGCGCCTGGTAGGTGGCATTGGTCGCGATTGCATCATTGGTTGTATGTCCTGCCGGAAGACCTTCAAGGCCGGGGATAATGCGCTCCACGAAAGCGTCAAGATGAGTAGGCGGTAATTCTCCGGTCTTGATGCTGTTCTCCGAAGCGACTACTGCGCCGCAATGGGTATGACCAAGAACAACGATCAGCGATACTCCAAGAGCGGCAGCGGCAAACTCCAGACTGCCAAGGCCTACGTCTTCGCAGACATTGCCAGCGTTGCGCACTACGAAGAGATTACCCGGCGCGGTATCGAAGATGTTGTCTGGATTCACCCTCGAATCACCACACGACAAGATGGCCGCGAACGGCTTTTGTCCCTTCGCGGGGGTGGACCCAAGCGGCGAATAGTTCTTTGCCACCAGGTTGCCGTTGGCGCTTCGAGTATTGCCAAGCTTTAGGCGCTTCAAGGCTTCGGCCGGTGACACCAGCTCAGCTGCCCCCGCAGCGGTAGCGCCAGCTAAAGGAATTGCGGCCAAAGTGGCAGCGGAAGCACCTAAAATCATGAAACTACGACGAGACAAATCCACAGTAAATCCTTTCCTCGGCTTTGAGTTATTTGTCGGTTGAGATCGCGTGTTATCAAACCTGTGTCGGACGCTACACGGGTCTATGGGTCCTGCAACCTGAACCGCCCGAGAAATCGTTGTGATTAAAAAATTACGGGGCTACCCCCGGACGGTAGGGCAGCGGGCACCATTTAGGCCCTTACTTTTTACGCCGATCACCAAGTGCGCCCAGGCCTGCCGCCATCGCACCTAAAGGCACCATGACCAACATGAAGATCCAGTAGGCAAGGGTTAGTACCAGCGGATCGACGATGAGAAACCAGAACAGCCCGCGGAGAAGGCTAAAGCCGGTGAACTCGATGAAGAAGAAGGGCGCCTGCCCGCCGATGAAAGCGGTGAGGGTGATCCAAAGGGTCCAGGCCACCAAGATGATTGCCAGCGGTATACCGATGACGTAGCTCAACACACTGACATTGCGATCTGCCTTTGAAGCCATGAAACCCCCCGAATTAGTAGCACTCTTCACCATCTGCCTTTGTTGAGGCGAAGAAACTGTCTCACCTAGGCCTGACAGCCATTTCAACTAATTCGGCCGTTTGGCAATTAGTGGCCCGGGCGTTGGCCGCTACCTACGAGACGCAGCAGCGCCATGAGGTTTTACCAGCACGGCTTGGCCACCGTCGATCACCTATATATAGGCGTATGCGCCCTAGGCCCGAGACCTAGGTGCCGCAATATGGCGGGTCACCCGCCCCGACCGGGTGAATGGGCCCTACTGTGCCAATGTGATCACTCGCCCCATTGCCCTTGCGGCAGCAACGCTGCTTCTCATACCGATTATGGCGGCGCCCCCGGCCCGGGCGAGTAGTCAGGAAAGTTTCACGACACCAGGTTCAACCACTTGGACGGTGCCCGGCGGCATCACCGAGCTCACCGTCACGGCGCTAGGTGGTGGCGGTGGTGGCGGGGGCAGTAGCACCGGCGGGGCTGGGTGCGAAGTGGTGTCGACATTTGCGGTGACCCCGGGGCAATCAATTCAGCTCTTCATCGGTGGCGGTGGTGGTGGTAGCGCCGGCGGTGGTGGCGGCGGGGGCTCTACCACCGTTGACTTGACGCTCACCTTGCGCGTCATCGCCGGTGGCGGTGGCGGTGGCGGTGGTGGTACAGCCGGTGGCATTGGTGGCACCTGCGGTGGTGGTGGTGGCGGTGGTGGTGGCATCGGGGTAGGTGGCAATGGTGGTGGCGGTGGCACCGGTGGCTCAGTTGGTGGCGGCACCGGGCTTGCGGGCGCTGGTGGCTCGGGCGCCCAAGGCGGAGTG
>JBIIOU010000115.1:0-6526 GCA_044336815.1 Candidatus Nanopelagicales bacterium
GTCACTTATCCCGCAGAACACCAACGCTTCTTGGACGGTAAATGTTCCTCAGGCGCGCATGGCTGCGGTGTTCGGGCTGCCAGATGTCGGCGTTCTTGGCATCACCGAACGTTATATCTCGGGGGCTGTCAAGAAAATACGGGCAACCGCCTCCGACGGCACGGCAAAAGAGCTGAGCGGTACTGCATTTCTAACGCGGCTAAAACTCAAGTCACTTTATGTAATTTCGGTTAATGGTGAGGCCGGCGTGCCCGTTGCCGTCCCGGTAACAGCATCTGGCGCCCCCGCTCCGATGACGGTCTCGATGAATATCTCACCGACGTTGGCTCCAAAGGAGGGTTCCTCACTTAGATTCCGGGGCCAAGTGGCGCCGGCAACGGCCGGCATTCAAGTTGACCGCCAGATGCTTGTCGACGGTCAATGGAAAACGGTTGCGACGAAAACCACGAAAGCTAATGGCTCGTATTCGTTTAAGGTGAAAAAGGCGGTGCCCGCCGGGGCGGTCTATAGCTATCGGGTGGTCGCAGTTCAAAATGGTGCGGTGGTCGCACAAAGTGCTGAAAGTGTAATTACTGTCGGTCCCAAAAAGCAGTAACTCCCTCTTGGGAGATCACCGACTCCCGGTTAAATGGGCCATCGCTGACCACAACAGAACCAACTCCTAGCAGTGGAGCAAGTGGTGCGAGCAGGTAGCCGGCGAGGTCCTCATGCTGGGGGTTGGGTATTAGTAGGCGATCACTTTGAGTAATACCTAATTGGGCTAAACGCATCTTGGCCCCATCAATTAATTCCGAGATGGAGTACTCCTGACCCCCGAGGAACAGCGCCGTTACCTCGCTGGAAACCGGTTCGGCATAAAACGAGTCGGGCTGTAGGCGGATTACGGAAGCAGCATCGATGCAATTAGGTGGTAAGTCAGTAATCGGCAAGCCGAATGGATGAAGTGAAACCACTATGGGCTCCTCGCAGCCGGCTGCAAGGGCCGCAGTGATGCCATCGGGGCCACAGACGGTTAGCGCAGCTGTTGCCGCCTTGCCTTCGACGTCGAGGCTGAGGCCAAGACTCCAGGCCGCCAAAGACCAAACAACACGCTGCCAGTGCCAAGGTAGGTACGCGGCGATTCGATCCCCGGATTCAAGGGACCACTCATCTCGCAAGGCACCAGCGAGTTTCGCAACTGCATTTTCTAGTGATGTTGATGAAAGTTCGGTGCGAGAAGACCCAATGAAGGTCACCGCGGGTGCGGCGCCAAAGTCCAGGCGGCGCCTGGTTAGTAGATCCCACACTGGATTGGCCACCTGGTCAACATACTCAGGGGGCTGTGGCACGCTAGCGCCGTGACCGAAGCTGTCTTGTTGGTAGGGGGGCAGGGCACCCGACTGCGCCCACTCACGATCAATACTCCCAAGCCCATGCTCCCGGTGGCCGGGGTGCCCTTCACCGTGCATCAAATTTACCGCGCTCGCGATGCCGGGGTAACCCGAATTGTGCTGGCCACGTCGTATCGCGCTGACGTTTTTCAGGAGTTCATCGATGGGGCCGATCTGGGCATCGAGATTGTGATCGCCACCGAGGACCAGCCTCTGGGTACAGGTGGTGCGATTCGACACGCACTGCCATATCTGCAAAGTGGTGCCGATGAGCCCGTGTTGGTTTTCAATGGTGACGTTTTGTCGGGTCTCGATATTGGCGCACTTGTTAAACACCATGTCGATGGCGGTGCCGACGCGACTTTATATTTGACTCCGGTTGCTGATCCGCGAGCTTTTGGATTGGTGCCGACGGATGCTTCTGGCAGAGTTACTCAATTCCTTGAAAAGCCGCAGACGCCCGAGGAAATTGTCACCGATCAAATCAATGCGGGCTGCTACGTGTTTCGTCGAAGCGTCATAGATTCGATCCCGGCCGGCAGGCCAGTGTCGGTCGAACGTGAGACTTTCCCCGCACTACTTGCTGCGGATTCCTTGGTTCAAGGAGTGGTCGATCGGGGTTACTGGCTTGATCTCGGTACCCCAATGGCATTTGTTCAAGGATCACGTGATTTGGTCCTAGGCATCGCGCCGTCACCTGCGGTCCCAAACCCTGGCGCTTATTTGGTTCTGGATGGGGCGGTAGTCGCCAGCGACGCGGTGCTGACCGGCGGTTCGGCAATTGGCCGATGCGCGCAAATAGCTTCAGGTGTTCTCGTTGACGGCTCCGTGGTGTTCGACGATGCCCGAATCGCCGATGGAGCACGAGTCACCGGCAGCATCATCGGCGCTGGCGCCACTGTTGGTGCAAATTGCGTTATCGATGGGGCGGTAATCGGTGATGGCGCGAGCATCGGAGCCGGAAATGAATTACTCGCCGGAGTACGTATTTGGCCTGGTGTACAAATTGCACCTGGCGCACTTCGATTTTCTAGTGATGCTTAACTAAAAATTATTTGGCTTTCAGTTAGCAGGTGGTGAGATCATGAAAGCGCCCACTGTGCGCTCGGCACGCTGACTTGGTGTCATGGCGGCATATCCAACCGCTAGCACGCCGAGGGGTTGGTAACTAGTCGGCAGTTGCAGCACTGAATTGACTACATCCGCGCAGAACATGGTGGAGGAAATCCAAGCTGAACCAACCTCTTCGGCGGCCAAAGTGATCATCAGGTTCTGGACCGCAGCACCGCCTGCGACCATGAACATATCGCGTTCAGCCGCGGTGCGCGCTTTGTCCGCGTACTGATGCGATCCTGACGCTAAATCAATGAATGCAAGGATTATGACCGGTGCGGTATGCAGGATGTCACCGCGTGCAACTCTTCTACTAATCGAATCCTCGACGACACCGTCAGTATTTTGAAGATCAAGAACCCAACGATCACCCATCGCGGTGAGCAGGGATTTGCGGATCGGCTCGTCTCTAAGCACGAGGAAGCGCCAGGGCGTCGAATGGTGGGGTGCAGGAGCTGTGATGGCCGATGCAATGGCTCGCTCAATTACGTCATCATCGACCGGTTTATCAGTGAAACTTCGCACGGTGCGTCGATGTACCCCAGCGGTGGCCCGACCGTGTTGCATCGCCTCTGCTGTCCCAAGGGGGAATAAGTCATCCGCTAAATCGCGAACAATGGCGCTAGCCCCAGGCCCAAACTCGGCACCGACATAGTGCCCCATCCCGCGGACAACGGCCACCGGGCTGCCGTCGATCTTGCCCTTAACTAGGTCGGCTGCCGCGGCGATTTCGTCGGCGATCGCAATCACTGTCATCTCCAAAGTGCGACCGAAACCGTCGACGCGCCCGGTGTGATCATCGAGCACGGTGATGCCGGCGGCACCGATAGCGACATCGGTGACACCAAGGCGCCATGGCCGCCCCATGGTGTCGGTGATGATGACGGCTAAATGTTTGCCGGTAGCGACCTGAAGTTGAGTTAGGAGCTCGCGTGCAGATGCATCGGGATCGATGGGCAGTAGGACTACGTGACCAGCTTCAACATTGCTGGCATCGACTCCAGCCGCGGCCATAACTAATCCATGTTGGGTTTGAACAATTTTAGTGATTGATTGCGGGGTCGATTTTGTCGCGACAACCCGAACCGTCTCAGCATCAATGGCGGCGTCACGTGAGTGGGCAGCGATAATTCGCCCCTCGGCTTTCGAAATGATCTTGCTGGTAACGACGACAACGTCGCCATCGGCAAATCCGGCCGTCCCGTCTGGCCAAGTAATTTCGGTAGCAGTAATTATCGCCGCGAGATCCTCGCCGGGCGTGATGGAGCCAATACCTGAAACGGTGGTTATTTGCAGTCCCGAGTTCGGCGGCATACTCATGTCAGGAACTAACGGCCTGCATGCATTCGGCAGCCATCTGGGCGGTCGCCGCCACATCGGTCATCATGAGGGGTACGGCGCGACAGGAGATACCAAGGGCGACTACGTCATCAACGATGCCAGCATCAACTTCATCTACTAGCCAGGCGTCAATAAAGCCACCCGCGGTACGCGCTCTGTAATGCGCTGCAACTGCCGCCGCGGAGGTCGCGACTCCGATGGCTTGTAGACATGAATCCGCCATACCGCGAACCGGTGAACCGCCGACGATGGGGGAGACTCCGACAACTGGTGCAGTAGCTCCGCGGATAGCTTCGGCTATGCCGGGAACCGACAAGATTGTGCCGATTGAAACCACCGGGTTACTCGGCGGGAAAATTATTAGATCGGCATTTTCAATTGCATCAAGTACACCCGGAGCGGGCTTGGCGTTTTCGATACCGATGATCGCGAACGAATGCGCAGGCAGCGCTGCCCGATATCTGATCCACCACTCCTGAAAATGAATAGCGACCTGCATGGGGCGACCGTTGTCGTCGATGGCTCCGCTGGGGTCATCGACAACGACATGGGTTTCAGCGCGATCATCACTCATTGGCAACAAAGTTACGCCGGGTTGCCACCGTTCGCACAGTGCCGCGGTGACCTCGGTCAGTGAGTACCCAGCGGCTAGTGACTGGGTTCGCACCAGGTGCGTGGCGATGTCCTTGTCACCTAGACCAAACCAGGTTGGTTCTACGCCATAACTCGCTAATTCTGCTTTGGCTGTGAAAGTTTCGCTCTCGCGACCCCAACCGCGCTCGGTGCTGATGCCCCCACCGAGGGTGTACATAACGGTGTCGAGATCAGGGCAGACCCGCAGGCCATGGACCCAGATGTCGTCACCGGTATTGCCGACAACAGTGACCTCGGCGGTGGTACCCCCCGAACCATCGGGATAGGCGCCGGCAAGGTGGGAGAGCAGCCCTCGGATAAATCGGGATCCGCCGATTCCCCCAGCAAGTGCGGTGATTTGCATGCGCGCATCCTGTCAGGTGTTAAAACCCATCGGCGTGGCGCTAACCGATCGGGTATCTTTCGTGATCAACTACCTTAGAAATCGCCCCCCTTGAGGGGGTCAAAAAAGTTACTTTTTTAACGAAATCGGCCCTTTTGGGCCATTTTTCGTAATTTCTTGCCTGATATGTCGCAATCTGACTTGACTTATGCGAATTACACCCGTGTAATACTCCTCAACACCCAATATGGGTGAAGTCAGTTTAACCACGTGGTTCAGTAAGTTAAGGAGGTCCTTCGCGTGAGCGACATGGTGTTAGTGCCACTGTCTGACGTTGAAGAGTTGGCATGGCAGGGGCTTGCGCTTTGCGCGCAGACCGATCCGGAGGCTTTTTTCCCCGAAAAAGGTGGTAGCACCCGCGAAGCCAAGAAAGTGTGCCTCTCTTGCGAAGTTCGGGTCGAATGCCTTGAATTCGCCCTGGCTCAAGATGAGCGATTTGGTATCTGGGGTGGGCTATCTGAGCGTGAGCGTCGCCGCCTAAAGAAGCGGGCCGGCTGACCAGCCGAAATCTGCTTTGACTGATGCAGACTTGTAGCCGGTTACAGTGGGCAGGTGGCGGGCCAGATGGACGAGAACCAAGTTGGCGGTGAGGCCGGTGGCACCGACGAGCTAACCACCGAGTGGTTCAGCAGGGAAGACGAATTTGAAGCCGCCTACGTTCCCTTGCTTCCGCGCCGCCATCATCATGTAACTGCGGTACTCGTTAGCCACGAGGGCGCGACCTGGCTGCCAGCAGCACTAACAAACCTTGCTTCGCAGACCAGGCCTCCCGAGGCTGTCGTCGGCGTCGACACGGGTTCTACCGATGGCAGCCTGAGTCAACTTCGCGCCGCATTTGGCTCTGATCGCGTGGTAGCTGCCGAATCGCGGCTGGGTTTTGGTGACGCGGTTCGTGCGGGTGTCGCCCACGTTGGTCAAGTGCGGGTTGCGCCAAGTGATGATCCGATTGAAGAACTTGTTGAATGGCTTTGGTTGTTGCACGATGACAGCGCCCCTGACCTTGCTTGTCTCGAGGCATTACTCAACACTGCTGATGACAATCCGAGCGCATCGATCCTTGGCCCGAAGATTCTTGGGTGGCACGACCGGCGATTGCTGCTCGAAGTTGGTGTCAGCATCACGAGTTCGGGGCGTCGGTACACGGGCTTGGAGCGTCGGGAGCACGATCAAGGCCAGCACGATGGGGTGCGCGATGTCTTGGCTGTTAGCTCAGCCGGCATGTTGGTGCGCCGCGACGTTTGGCAGCGCCTCGATGGATTTGATCGCGCCTTGCCATTATTTCGTGACGATGTCGACTTTTGCTGGCGTGCCCACCTAGCTGGTGAACGAGTATTGATTGCGACCGACGCGGTTCTTCATCACCGGGAGGCGGCGGCGCACGGACGCCGAGCCGAAGACTTTGCCCCGCGCCCGCATCGGATTGACCGGGAGGCTGCGGTGCACGTATTGCTCGCGCATACCTCGGTAATCGCGAGTCCATTTCTTGCATTGCGCCTCCTTGTCGTCAGCGCGGTGCGTTCGGTCGTGTACCTGCTAGGTAAAGATTTTGATGCAGCTCGTGATGAAGTTGGCGCGGTGTTTGATGTCGCACTTCACCCGGCTCGTCTACGTGCCTCGCGCCGCCTGAGTGCCCGTACGGCGACCGAGCCCTATTCGGTGATCCGTT
>JBIIOU010000116.1:0-6504 GCA_044336815.1 Candidatus Nanopelagicales bacterium
GTACTAGCCCTGATCGATGATGTCATCACGATAACCGACGATGTGATACTGCAGGCCTGTAAAACGCTAATCGACGTTCAGCATCTGGTAACCGAGCCAGCTGGTGCAGCCGCGTTGGCGGGCGCGCATAGCGTGCGTGAGAAATTAGCCGGACGAACCGTTGTTCTTGTGATCAGCGGCGGAAACCTCACACCAGCCCTACTTGAACGAGCACTGGGCCTAGATTCACTTATCTAACTTTTCGAACTCCTCAGGAGTCAAATCACTTTCGCTCAAAAGCGATGGGATAGTAAAGCGAAATTTGCAGACGCTATCGCCCCTGGACTTAACGCTATCCCAACGGATCACCGTTTCCGGGTGATACGACTGGAATAGCCCTCGATGATTCGCGGCATCAAATAGGTACCCCAGCCGGAGGCCTTCGCTACCTTCATGGGCCCACACTTCTTGGAGTGGACAGTAGGTGCAGTCTAAATAATAGGCACCATCACTGACGAATTGTTTGTCCGAAAAAACAAAGACAGCTTCACTTGGATCGCGCTCCTGGAGTCCTGACTTGCTTGCAAAATTCTCGAGGGTCAGTGCGATTCCTTCTTTTAAGTGCTTCTCGCGAATTTCGCCACCCCGAAGGGCTCCAAACCTGTACGAAGCCTCGCGTACCACCTCCTCACCTGCAGCGTCATATTTACGCACTAACTCCTGGCTGACATACATCTGTAGCGCTGCGATCAGACCCGACGTACGGCGCGACATCTCCAACAGAGCGATTTCGTCGACCCCAACCTTTCCAAGGTCCAGCGGCTCCATCTGCTGAATAGCGTTCGGAAACCTAAATCGCAACGACCAGTTGGGGCCTGACTTGGTAACAATCTCAGCTTCGCACCCCGAACCAAACCCAGCTGCGATCCCAGCAGCCAAAGCGGCCCAATAAACCTCCAAAGTCTGGGCAGGGAGGTTGTGCTCTACAAAGTAGTCCGACCCAGGGGCGGACGGAAGGGTGATTGTCAGATCGTCACCCGTTCCGCTCCACTGAAGTAAACCGTCTATTGCTGCCAACTCCCACTCGCCGGTATCCCAGCTTTCGAGGAGTGATATCGCGTTGCGCTCGGTAAGGCGCAGTGCGCTCTGGTTACTCATTCTCGTGCCTCGGTAGAAACCCGCCGAATAGGCACCACGACGCAAGATCTCGACGCCTTCATCTCCAAAATGCCCGATACAGGCTTCAGAGAATACCCGCAGCATTAGCCAGTGATACTCCTGGAACATCCGCAAGGTGGTTAACGATATTTTCGGTGGGTTCACCAGGTGGCCCTTCCCTTCAACTTTTCGTGGCGTATCAACTTTTCGTGGCGTAGTCAATAAATGGCTCCAGGACACCAACAGCTAAATCAACATCTTCAATACTGTTATAGAGGTGAAATGAAACTCTAATCAGGGAGCCGCGCCCTGACGCCTCAATTCCTGCTTGGGCAAGTGCCGCCCGCGCCGCATCACCATTAAGTACAGGTACCCCGACAACCGATGAACCTGTTGGCGTAATTTTGATTCCATTTGCAAGGCGGGTAGCCAGCCCGACACACCAGGATTCTCGATCATCACTTGGGACTGAGCAAAGAAAGTCAAGCGATTGCTCCGCGCCAACCCACCCATGCCATGCAAGGGAAACATCCAAGCGCGCTGCATTTTCGGCTAGAACACTCAAATCCCCACCGTAGAAGTGGTCATACGGCTTCGCGGCAGAACGCCACGATGCCGCCCACGGTGAAAGTGCAGGTAGTAAATCCGAGCCAACCCGCATGAGCGCCACCCCCCTGGGGCACAGCAAATGCTTGTATGCCGCGGCAACAACCACATCAAGATCCATGGCGGTGGCGTCAATCCTCATTATTCCGGCCGAATGGGTTGCATCTACTAAAATCCTGCCACCAACCGCATGAATTGCTTTCGAGAGTTCACCGAGGTCTTGAACACGACCATCATTAGACCTGACATGGCTGGTCATCACCAAAGCAGTAGAACTTCGCACCTGCACTGCAAGCTCATCAAATGGCACTGAACGGACTTTTACCCCAAATCTTTTCTCAGCAACTAAAAGCGGGAACAACATCGAGGTGAATTCATTTTCTGGGATCAATACCTCGTCACCTGGACTGAGCATCGTTAGGGCAACCCCAACACCGACAGAAACTGCTGGGATGAGTGCTATTTCATCGGGTAGGGCCCCAAAGAGTTGCGCTGCTAATGGCCGACATCTGTCGCCGGCTGGGTCCCAATCCTTGCTCCACCGGGCCGAACCAACCCGCCACGCCTCAAGCGCCTCGGCAACAGTGGCTACGGTCGAATGTGGAGGTAGACCGTAGCTGGCAGTGTCCAGATACGGCCCTGCACGAAAATCAAAGTGGCTCTTTGCCATCGGGTACATAGTCGCTACCTTGCCTCCACATCAACGAGTGACCTGAGGGCGTGCTCATCAATTTCGATGCCCAGGCCAGGGCTTACCGGCACAGTTACATACCCGTCAATGGCACGCAGCGAGTCACCCGCGATTTCTGTGCGCATCCGATTTTCGAATAAATCAAATTCGAGAAGCGGACTTGCTGGGCCAACAAGTTCAGAACCTTCTGGGATCAAACTAAGGAACGCGATCGTCGCAGCCAGCAAGATTGCACCACCCCATGCATGTGGAACACAGGGAACCCCTCTTAGGGCAGCCATTTCGGCGATGAACAAGCCTTCACCCACTCCACCGCAAATCGCGACATCCGGCTGGATGATGTCGGCTGCTTTCCGGTCCAAAAATGCAGCGAAAGCTCCCCTGGTCTGCAATCCTTCCCCCGCCGCAATGGGGATATCTAAAACCGACAACAATTCGTAACCTGGATAAGACATTCCAGCACGAAATCGGATCAGCGGTTCTTCGAACCAGCGGAACCCAAGTGGCTCAAGGCCACGGCCTACTTCAATGGCCAAGGGGACGCTGTAGGCCCCGTTGGCATCGACCATCAGGTCAATTGATGGGTCTACCGCGGCCCGAACTTCTCGCAGCCCAGCTAGCTCGCGTCTTGGGTGGTATCTGCCTATTCGAAGTTTGCAGGCAGTGAAGCCATTGCTCTCTGCATATTTAACATCAGCCAGCCAGCCTTCCTCCGGTTCAAATCCACTTCGGTAACCACCACTGGATGCGTATGCTCGCACTTTCTTACGACGCGACCCGCCATATAACTGTGCAACCGATACTCCAAGTTGACGGGCCCGAAGGTCATCGATGGCTATGGACCAAGCGCTAACCACCATGCTGTCAACGCATGTTTCCCACAACAGGTCGAGTAGCCCCCTAGATTCAGCTGCAACTTTCCCTTCGAGCATGCTGCCAACGGCCCGGGCCACGGCCGCTAAACCGGGTGCGGTGTATGTCTCGCCCCAGCCGACTAAACCGTCACCATCTTCCAGTCTCACAATGAGAGATTCGCGGTGAGAGTAGGTCACCGCAGCTGGCCCAGTCGGCGTTACGACTGGGTGTCGAAGTTCGAGAACCTCGGTTTTAGCAATACGCGCATTCACTGCGTCCTAACCCCCTACCGATCTCGCCGGAGTGAGCCTCGAACTTCGGGATTAACTATGGTGCTGGCCCACCCAGTACGAACCCAGTCCAACGTGGTCTTACACATCTCTTCCCTTAAGTCTTGCCAAGACTCCACCGAGTAGCCCGCAACGTGTGGTGTCAAGATCACATTTGGCGACTTCCGCACCGGGTCATCGGCCGGTAAGGGCTCTTGCTCAAAAACATCCAACGCCGCCCAAGCTAATGTTCCTTTAACTAGGGCCAGCGACACCGCCTTGGTGTCGACTATCTTGCCGCGACTGGCATTGATCAGGCCGGCTCCTGGTTTCATTAGTGAGAGCTTTTCGGCGTTCATAAAGTGACCCGTTTCGGCATTAAGCGGCACATGCAGTGACACGACGTCGGAAGAATTCAGAAGATGTTCTAATGAAACGGGCTTTACCCCACGCTCCAATAGCTGTTCGGAAGTCAATGAACTGTCATAGCCGACTACCTCCATGCCCAGACCACGTGCACGTTGCGCGACGGCGCTTCCGATTCTGCCTACCCCAACTATCCCTAACGTACTTCCAAGAATTCTATGGATTGAACCAGGAACCGCAGGGGGCCAACCCCCAGCCATCATCTCTTCATTGAACCAGGCCACTCGGCGCGAAGCCGACATCATCAGCGCAATAACATGCTCGGCTACATCGATTGTTCCGTATCCGGGTGCATTTGCTATCGCAACCCCGAGTTCGGATGCACTGGCTAAATCCATCTGGTCGTACCCGACTCCCCAACGCACCGCCAACTCCAAATTTGGCAGGGCCTCCATCACTGATCTCGTTATTCCAGGTTTCCAAGCCAGCCAAAGAATCTTTGCGTCTTGCGCACCTGCGATTAGTTCGTCTTCGGATACACAGTTCCCGCAGATGATGCTTCCACCGGCTTCACTGAGTGCAGCATTCTCAAAATCATAAGGCTCGAGGCTGTCATCGGCATCAACTTGAAAGACTTTGAACATTGGAACCTACTCTCGGTTTACTAAAACATAATTAGGATTTAATGCATCGATAAAACATGAAATTCCAAAAAGGCATCCAGCGCCTTCCATCGCTGCTGGCGATGGCGCCAGCTACCGTTGAGCACCATCGCGTGACCTTCACCGGGTATGCGGACGAAGGAAACCTCACCGCCGCTGCGACGCAGGGCGGTGTACATCTGCTCACTTTGCCCAATAGGACAGTTCTGATCCAACTCGCCGTGGATTAAAAGTAAAGGCGTTTGTACTAGATGAGCGTGGGTGAGGGGTGACATGTTGCGATAGATATCCGCGTGGCTCTCAGGCCAGCCACCGATTTCTTCTGCCATTGAAGAGCCGCCGTCTGATGTTGTGCCCGCAAGGCTGACTAGGTCAATTACCGCATTTTCCGCTACCGCAGCTCTAAACATGGACGTAAATGCGATGGCCCAGCACACCATGAAGCCACCGTAACTCGCACCCATCAAAACCAATTTAGAACCATCAATGGACGGGTTTGACGAAAGCTGCTCTGCTACATGTTTCACATCTTCAAAGTCATCTTGACCCCAGGCACCAATGATTGACGACGAAAACTCTTCACCGTAACCTTGGCTCCCACGCAGATTACTGACCGCAACGTAGTATCCAAGTGCTGAAAGCCTTTGGTTTTCGAAGGAGAAACGCCACCCCGCTGGCCAGTGAGGCCCACCGTGCACAGAAAGTATTAGTGGCGCCGCGGTTGTGGGTTTAACGGGAGGCGCGAGCAGCCAGGCATCCAATAAAATTGCATCAGTGGCTCGTACCGAAACAAGTGAGACTTCACCGAGTTGCACTTCGCTGAGCCAAGCTCCATTGCGGTTGGTCAACTGATGTTCATTGTTTCCATCTGAATTTGCTAAAAATAGCTCACCCGGGTTTGTTGGGTCGCTCGCGACAAAAGCGATAACTCCTGAATCCGAGGCCGAAAAGGACAGTATCGAGCGATCACCTTTCAGTGCCTCGTGCAGTACCCCAGCCGCTGGGTTTGCTTCTAAAGGTTCTACCCAACCAAGGTGAACAGCGCCACCCTCGGGATACCTACTAAGAATCCCGAATCCATCTTTCCAGCCCAGGGAAGCATCACCGTACCCTCGTGAATCGTCAGACTGAACGCATAAGCCAAAACTTATATCGAGGCGATCGGTTATCCTTGATTCCATCCGAGATGAAACCTCAATCAGCTTGATCTCGTGGTTCAAGGACGTATTGTGCCGATTCGCATTCCCGATGAATGCAATCTTGCGTCCATCTGGTGACCACACGGGTGCTTGTACCAGGCCATGGCCGTCAGTAAGTTGAAGTAGGGAAAGACTTTCGACTTCAACAATCCAAAGAGCTTGACCAGATGAATAAGACTCCGGGTTAGCCCGATCTGAAATGAAGGCTAATGAGGTCCCATCCGGTGACCAACTGCACGCACTGTCTTGACCAAGTGGAGTAGTGAGCAGGATGGTCTCCTTGCTCAGCATGGAAAAAACTTTCATCCCGGTCTTCGCGATTGGTACACCGGTGCGAACTCCGTCGGTTTTGAATACTTCTTGCGTGACTGTGTACGCATCGTCACCGAGTTGACGACCTGAATTCGTCTCCCCACGAAAAGGGTATGCGAGTGATTGCCCATCGGGGGACCATGCACCCGGGCCAGCCACCCCGTGCGGTTCTTCGGTCAGTTGCTCGATCTCGTTCCGAGTAACCTCCCATAACCACAGCTGCACATCGCCATTCCGGCTGCCCAAGAAGGCGAGGCTTTGCCCGTCAGGTGACCAACGTCCGGCCCACATCCGTTCGGGGTGCCCGCTGGGTGGCGGCGTCAGTGCCCCGGTGTCGCTGTCGACCAAAAAGAGTAGCGGTATTTCAAGACCGCCCTCAGGGCAGATCTTGGTCTCGGTAACGCAGA
>JBIIOU010000012.1:0-24642 GCA_044336815.1 Candidatus Nanopelagicales bacterium
CGCCGCGTCACCATCAAGGAGTAGTGCTTCACGTCGGGGGTCTGCTGGCACATAGGCTACGTCTGGTGTTAAAGCGCGGCCGTCAGACTCCTGCTCTGGGGTTTGGATAGAGCCGCGCTCCCACCCCCTGAGACCTGCGAGGCATTCAACAAATTCGTGTTGGCCACTGCCATCGACTCCTGCGACACCAAGGACCTCTCCGCGATGCAGGGAGAGACTGGCGCCTTTCACAGCCCAAGTACTGTCGTCGCCCTTTACCCATAAGTCCGATACTTGGAGAAGCTCGACCACACTCCTATCTCGGTACACTTTCGTCCGCGGATTCAGCGTCCGTCCCACTATAAGAGTCGCCAAACTTGACTCGTCTAATTCGCTTGTCTCAGCTGTACCGACGACCCTGCCGGCGCGCAATACCGTCACTTTGTCGCAAATCTCTAAAACCTCAGGAACTTTGTGGCTGATAAACACAATGGCAAGACCGGTCGACTTGAGCCTTTGCAAAACTATGAAAAGGCTCTTAATTTCTTCTGGAGACAGGACCGATGTGGGCTCATCCAAAATGAGCACCTTCGAATGCCTATACAGTGCTGACAAAATCGCGACCCGCTGCTTTTCGGAAGGTGCAAGATCCTTGCCTAATCGATGAGTCCAGTCCAGACCGGTGTGTTCGGCCCCTCCTAAGTCGACTCCGAACTCCTCAGCCACTGCGGCAATTTCACGCGCCTGCTTAGCACGAGAAATGAAACCCAGTCCCTTCTTGGTGCCAAGAGATATATTATCTGCGACGGTGAGTGTGTCGATCATCATGAAAGTTTGATGCACCATCGCGATGCCTGCTTTGAGCGCGTCCAGAGGATTTGCATGATCGTGCATCTGGCCTTCGATAAAAACATGGCCTTCATCTTGTTTGTAGAGACCGGAAGCGACATTCATTAGCGTAGTTTTTCCTGCGCCATTTTCCCCGATGAGACCATGGATTTCACCAGGCATGACCGCGAAATCAACCGACTCGTTGGCTACTTTTCCACCAAATTGCTTGACGATGCCTCGCAATTCGAGCGCATAACCCACCATAAGTAGTCCTAACCTCTCAGCTCACGGTAGTAAGGCATGCCTAAAGATGCTGGCGGGGTCCGGTTCGCCATCACGAGGAGCATGCCAAGTGTCAGCAGGTAAGGAAGCATGTTCAAAATCGCGGGTGAGATGTCGAAGCCCTCCGCAGTCATCCACAGTTGAAGCGCATCGGCGGCACCAAACAGCAAGGCCGCAAACACCACCCACAGTGGGCGCCAACCCGCGAAGATAATTGCCGCAAGAGCGATGAAGCCTCTTCCTCCAACGATGTTGGGGGTAAAGGCGCCGAGAATCCCGATACTCAGCATGGCCCCACCTAGACCTGCCAGAAGACCGCTTGCGAGCACGGCCACAGTGCGTGTCTTGGCGACAGGGATGCCTCGCGTTTCGGCCACTCTTGGTGCATCACCTACAGACGATAGGCGCAGACCCGAATGACTCTTGGTCAAGTAGTAGACCACGAAGAGGAGGGCTGCATATGAAAAGTAGACAAGGACGTTTTGATTAAAGAGCGCTTGACCCAGCAACGGTATATCTACCAATATCGGGATCTCTAATGGAGGCAATTGAGGAGCACCTTGGAAGGTAGTGCCAGAACGCTCAAGTAGAACGTTATTGAAAAATGAAACCGCCCCAATGGATAAAGTCAATATACCGATGGCGGCAGCTACTTGGTTGATGCTTAATCGCACTGTGAAGACCGCGTACGCCCATGCAACAATTAGGCCGCCGAGACCACCCGCGACCAGCCCAATATATGCGTTCGTCTCTCGTGCCGCGATCACCGCGATGAAAGCCCCCACGAGCATGAATGGCTCAAGTGCTAGGGCAAACACTCCAACTCTCTCCGACAGGAGCCCGCCCAGTGCGGCAAGCAATACTGGCGTCGTCAGAACCACCGTAGAAATCAAAATAATACTCAGGTCAGTCGCCGTCATCACGACCACTCTCGACACCGCTGCTCCGATTACTCGTGGTCACTCGCGCCCTCTGCTCATCGATTGGCTGCTCATCGATTGGTTGCGCTCGTTTGAATGTCACAAGTTTCAAGGCGCCTCTCAGATATGCGCGCGTGTCAGGCACACGGGCAACCAAAAGAAACGAGACGATCACTAACCCCTGCATGAGACTGACGATTGACGCTGGCACACCCAGGGTCAATTGAGCCTCGAACCCTCCAACGTAGAGCGCACCGAAGAACACACCCGCGATCAAAATTGCGAGTGCAGATCCCCCGCCAATCAGACCAACGACAATGCCGATATACCAGTAATCAATTATGCCTTCCTGCAACCGATACTGGTCACCCAAGATGACCAAGGTGCCAGCCAAGCCTGAAAAAGCACCGCTGATCAGGAACACCTGAATGGTTATCGCTTGCACTCTAAAACCGGCATACCGCGCCACCGTCGGACTCATACCGACACTTCGTACCTTGAATCCCCACATGGAGTATCTAAGAAGCAAACCGATTAGTAATAAGCAGCCAAACGCCACGATGATTCCAGCGCTCATTCGGGAATCCGGAAGAATGAAAGGAAGGCGGGCCGACTGCGGTATTGCTTTGCTTTGGGCCAGCGGCGATTCGGGATCCTGAAGTGGACCACGGAGAAGATATGCGACCAAGTAGACGGCGACGAAATTCATCAGCAGGGTAGTCACAATTTCGTTCGTGCCAAACCATATCTTCATAAGAGCGGGGCCGAGTGCCCACAATGCGCCGCCTATCGCGCCTGCAGCGAAGCAGGCAGGTATAAGAACAGCTGCAGGTGAGTTTAGTTGGGTAGCCACCAAGACGGAGGCCGCTGCACCCATAAGGAATTGCCCCTGCAGGCCCACATTTATAACATGTCCGCGTAGGCCGAATGCAAAACTAAGCCCGAGCAAGATTAGTGGAGTCGCCGCATTCGCCGTCGCCCCGAGGGCGTAGGCCGACGAAACCGCACCCGTAAATATTGTTCCAAGTGTTGCAAACGGTGAGACCCCAACCGTCAGCGAGGCCAACGAACCGACCAACAACGCTAAGACCCCAGCTAAAACCGCACGTAGGGGTGACATCTGGAGTGGGTTCACCTCAGTACCGCCTCTTGGCAGAGAGGCGAACCCACCCTCAGATTCAAGCCCGAACCTTCTACTTCGTTGTCGCCGCAGCGACTTCCGCCGCCACCTTGTCTACCTGCTCAGGAGTTAACAGACCCCGGGAATCTGCCAGACTCCAAACATTTTCTTCGACACCCTCGATCACGACCTCGGGGGCGAGGGTGTCCGAGCTGAATCGTTCGAATACACGGGTGATGGCACCGGCGTAGTCGAGCATGATCGAACTCACAACCGCTTTGGGAGCTACGTCGTGCTCGTCAACGCCAAAACCGATCGCCAACGCGCCTCCCTCGGTGGCCGCCTGGAACAATCCTGGCTGCCCTCCATTGGCCACACCGAAAATTACGTCTGCGCCATTTCCGATAGCGGCCTTCGCTTGCTGTGTTGCCTTGATGGGATCACCCATACCAGTACCTGTGTAGGAAACTTGAACCTCAGCACCGGGGTTTATCTTCTTGACTCCAGCGGTGAATCCGTCCATAAGACCCACGATAGGAATGATTGTCTCGTCAGCACCGATGCCGGCCAATTTGCCGCTCTTGCTTGCAATACCTCCAAGGAGGCCAGCAAGATACCCGCCATACTCCCAGTCAAATGACACCGCGGAAACGTTGGGTTCCTGACCGGCATAACCGTTGATGACCACAAACTTGGTATCAGGGAATTCAGGACCCACCTCAAGTGCGGCGGCCTGACCCACGATGTCGTTGGCAATTACTAGGTCGTAGCCTCGTGAACCATAGTTGCGCAGAGCCTCGGCCCAACCTTCTGGAGTCATACTGCCTTGAACGTCAACAGCTGCGCCGAATTCGCTTTCGAGGCTGTCGGCCGCCTCTTGTGTCGCTCGACCAAGACCGGAATCTTGGAGTCCGACACCCGTGAGGATGGCAACGCTCACGGCATCAGCCGCAGGGGCTGCTGCCGAAGGGGCATCAGCCGAGGGGGCTGCGGCCGAGGGGGCTGCGGCCGAGGGGGCTGCGGCTGGTTCTTCCGTGGTAGCCGTGGTGGAGGCGCAGCCAGCAAGGACGAGGCTGAGGCTTGCAGCTACCGTCACGAGCCCAAAGGCCTTAGTTCTCTTCATCTGTTCTCCTTAAATCAATGGGCAAATTAATCGTCTGGGTGGTTACTGTCGCGTTCTATGTATACCGCTATTCTGCCGTACGTAAATAAACCGCGATAGAACGTTGCGATAATGTAACTTAAGTCCAAGCATTTTTGGGGCGATATTTAATTATTTCCCAAAATTTATTCCTAGGCCTGCGTTAGGAGCTTTCGTCGTTGTTGGTCGACCCGAATGTCCCCGCTTCGGTATCTGTCAAGTCAGCGTGGTCACCGGACAATCTCCTTGGATCAGAACTGCAGGCCGTCGATGAAATTGCCCCGATTGCCGCCAAGATCGCGACTACACGGAGCGAAGATGTAAAAATATCTTCATCAAGAAATTACAATGTCATGCGGCCTCCTTGTTGGTTTGGTTTCATCTGGTAAGGGGGGGGGAATAGTGTTCTAATAATCCCTGATTAAGGGGCGGCTTTCGTCGAACATCAACATCATTGTTAGTTGCAATGACTGATGGCGCTTCCACCGCTTGAAGGACATCGAAAAACCATGGCACGAGTGCAATCCGCGACAGGTCTCTTCGGTTTAACCACTGATAACTATCGTGTTCCCAATTTAGGGTGAGAGTCCATTTCGTTACATCGCAACTGAAGGTGTAAACGGTCCAATGGTGCCCATGCTCGTCTGAAATGTTCAAAGTGGTGCCTTGCTGGAGCGATTTTAAGTCAGTCACGGCGAGACCGATCTCTTCTTCGATTTCCGTCATTGCTTGCACGTCAGCATCAAGGTATTCGGATAAGTAGCCCGTGATGCAATGCCAGCGCCCAGCGTCATGGCTTACCAAACTGCTGCGCTTTAAAAGACATATTCTGTCGCGGTTCCGCACGATGACGGCTACGACCGCCGTAGTTTGCAGGCACACCGCATACCTCCAACCTGCTCATTGGTATCAAGCTGTTTGCCTGGAGCACTAGAGCCACCGTCTACTGAGGAAATGACTACGAGTGGTTGTCTTGTCATAAACAGAGTGAGAATCAATTCGAGCCAGGTTCTAAAAGTGATCGATCGACAGAATCCGCGAGGCCAGCCATCGAGGCCGAAGGCCCAGCGGCATGTACAGTGTCGTGAATCACAGCCATTCCTTCTACTTCACTCCGCCGAATGCTTGCGAATTGCTGTCTAACGTGTCATGCAAGCGCCGGTACTTTCCCCTGAAGTAGACGAGCGGACCTTTGGCTGACGCATTTTCGCGAATTTTTGACACTCGGCCGACCACGATGTAGTGGTCTCCTGCAAGAAGTTCGTGTTCGATTATGCACTCGAGCCAACCGATGGCTCCCTCAATAATTGGATTTCCTTCGTCACTCTTGTGCCAAGAAACACCTTTCCATTTGTCGGTATCGCTGACGGCGAATTGAGCAGAGACATCAGTTTGATGCGCCCCCAGAATATTGATGCAGAAATGACCGGCCTTTTTGATCGTTGGGTAGGTCTTCGATGATGCGCTGACGGAAAATGACACCATTGCGGGTTCAAGTGACACGCTGTAGAAAGATTGACAGGTAACCCCCACAGGGAGTTCTTCATGTGTCGAGGTAACCACAACAACTCCGGAGGCGAAATTACCCGCGATTTCTCGGAATCTGCGGGAATCGAGCTGCACGGGGTTGTTATTGGTCACTGAGCGGTTTGGTTTCGCCATGATCGAGCGAATTCCAAAACATTCTGATTTTCCGTGATCCACGTATCTAGGATTTCATCCATTTGATTCATGTTGGGTGTGATGAAATACAAGCCGCGTGTAGGTACGCAAGCCCCTAACTCAACGAGCAGATGTCGTAGCCCAATTTCGGGTGCAAGGCTATGCGTTGCGTCTGCACCTGTCATGACCGGTATGGCTACTACGCCGCCGAGGCCATCTTTACCATATCGATCCAAGAAAGACTTGAGTAGACCTGTGTAGGTGGCCTTATAGGTGGGTGACGCCACTATGAGTAGGTCGCTGCTGGCCACTTGGGCCGTCAGGTTATCCATCTCAACTGATGGCCATTCAAATATGGAATTGACATGCTCGGCCAAGTCGATGGCGAGTCGAGTGTCCCCACTACGCGTGATTCGGTCGGCGATCGCATTCGCCAGCTTTAAGGTGCGTGAATCTGACTTCGGATTACCTACGAGAACCGTGATCTTCATAGTCGACACGTCCCTCCAACTGTGTACGATGTGACGGAAATCCTTGCATTTAGTGCCCTTCTTGGCCCTCCAAGAGCCAAGGGACAGCCCAAAGGAAGCCATACGCTTAGTTTTGAAATTCAATCGCAACTGGGGTGGATGTCACAGTTGTCGGTGGGCATCTTTTGCCTGCGGAAATTATGACTTGGGGCATGAGTCTTGTCAACAGGAAGAAGCAACTTCCGTGAAAACAATGTTTTCTTCGGTAATTTCCGAGGAAAATCCCGGGAAAACAAGTTCCCATGCAGGTACATCGGAGTGGCTTACCGAGGGCACCGCATTCGGTCGCTCGTCGTCACGGTGAGGGATCAGTAATCAGAAATAATTGAAACACTTCAGCAACCTTGATATATTATTGACAGTCTTTGCTGGTTGTTTTAGGATCTGCACTCTTCATGCATCCATCAACTCCGAACAGTTTCAGTAAAGCCCAACATGGGAATGAGTATTCGAAGGGATAGAAAAACATGAGTACACCAATCGAGGTAGGAATTTTTATTCCAACTGTTCAGACCGGATGGATTCCCTCGGAGAACACGCCGCACACGCCAGGCTCATTTGCACACGCTCTCAGCGTAGTGCAGAGAGCCGAGCGCATGGGGTTCGACTTTGTTCTTAGTCCGCAAAACTGGCGTGGCGCAGAAGGGCCGTCTAGGTATTGGAGAGACTCAGTCGAATCCCTGATGGCGACGTCAGCTCTGTTGCAGGCGACGGAGCGCATTGAAGTGTGGGGAACGGCGCATGTCTTGGTCTACCCACCCGCCTTGATCGCGAAAATGATGGCATCGCTCAGCGAAATTGGGCATGGGCGCGTAGGTATGAACGTTGTAACGGGCGGTCACTATATGAGTTTTGGACCATTAGGATTTTGGGACGATTCCCTTGATCATGATCAACTGTACGACGTGGCTCAAGAATGGCTAGGCGTTGTTAAGAAATTATGGACGGAGCCAAGTGTTGACCATGAAGGTGATCGATTCAAACTCTTTGATGCGAGGCTGGATCCGAAGCCGGTAAAGCTACCCCGCATTGTTAACGCTGGCGCATCTCCACGTGGTATGAGGTTCGCGGTAGAGAACTGCGATATTGCATTCATGCTTGCTGGCGAAGACATCCCGTCTTTCAAAGAGTCAGCAACTAGGGCGCATGAAATGGCCAAGGAACTGGAAAAGCCGGATTTTAAGATTTATGGACTCATGACTTTGATCCCCGGGGATACAGATCTTGAGGCGCAAGCCCTTATGGATCATCTAGAGAGCGGCGTTGACCTCGAGGCATTAGCTGATATGGAGCAGGGCTACAAAAAAAATGTCAAAGGGTTCAAAGACCTCAGTAGTTCCTCTCTGGCTACCTTGGGTGGTGACACGTATCGGTCCGTTATGCCTGGGACTCTCGTAGGTTCATACGACACGCTGGCTAGGCGCATCGCGGAATCGGTTGAGAATTATGGCCTAGGTGGCTTGCTAATCATTGTCCCTGACTACACCGAGCATCTGCCAAAATTGGCCGAGCGGACTTTTCCGAAATTGGCCGAGTACGGAATTGAGTGCAACGTCCACTACGCGAGTTAGGCGTGCCACCAATGTGGTGTTGCATTGAGGGTTGAGCAAGACGTCCGGTACAGCAATTTAGGACCGATCGCGAGTGAGAAGAGTCTATGTCTGTAGTTCAGACCTTTCGCGGAATCAGGTACGCGAAAAGCGAGCGTTTCGGTCCGTCAAAGTTAGTTGACTTCGACGGACCGAATGCAGGCGGTGAGCGTGGTCCAGTTGCGCCCCAGAATCCGTCGCGCCTGGAGAATGTTAACGGCCCACAGGCTCCCTTGAGACAGAGCGAAGATTGCCAAGTGCTTTCAGTATTCACGCGCTCACTAACCGGTAAACGTCCCGTGATGATCTGGTTCCACGGTGGTGCAAATGTCACAGGCGGAGGAGAACTGCCGTGGTACGACGGAACTAGCATTGTGGCCGAGCAGGACGTGGTGGTTGTTGCTGTGACCTCTCGCCTGGGAGTTCTTGGATATTTTCACGCCGATGATGTTGATGGTCCCACTCCCGCGATGTCCGATCAACTTAATGCGATCTACTGGGTGCTACAACACATTGACCAGTTCGGCGGGGACTCCGACAACGTCACGTTGGTCGGTCAATCCGCCGGTGGGTCCGCAATTGAGATCATGCTTCGTTGGGGTGTACCTGAAGGGGTCCGGGGTGCAATCATGCATAGCGGGTTCTTTCAAACGGCTCTTCCCTATCGACGTGTCGAAGCGTTGGAACGGGCACGTCACTTCGAGGATTTTGTGGGATGTGATCCGCGTACGTTGTCAGTCCCACAACTGTTGGCTAAACAAAAGGAATTCTTTGCGATCTCCCCCGACATGTGGATGCCAATTAGACCCGAAAGTGAGTGCTCAATCTCGATACCAGTTGTGACTGGGTGGACGCGTCATGACACTTTTCCGTTCTTAATGATGCAGGAAGGGCATAAGGAGCCTCCTGTCAACGCTTTGACGGAACGCGCAGGCGATATCCACCGCCTTAACCTAGAACTGGTAATAAACGAAGCGCGAGCTGTTGCATCCAACATTCACAAGGCAGGTGAGGATGTGTGGCTGTATGAGTTCGCATGGGATGTTCCGAGCTCAGGCTGGGGCGCGTCGCACTGTATTGACCTTTCTTCCTTGCTTGGTGACTTTGAGGCATGGTGTCGGGCGCCACTGCTACATGGTGTTGACCGGGAAGTATTTGAAACCCGAGGCAGGAAATTACGTGCCTACTGGGGTTCATTCCTGCGAGATCGCCGACCAGGCGACGATTGGAATCCATACGATGGGAAGTCGGATGATGTCGGCTACACGTTTTGCTGACGGCCAATTCGGCATAAGAAGTTAACTACCCCTGGAGGTAAGTGGCTCCCGAGGGATCCAAGGGTCAGCATCATCGCTCCGTAGTGGCCCCCTGTCCCGCAGGCTCAAAGGGCCCGAGCCCGTCGTTCTTGTGGACGTGGTCTTGGTCTGACGGCCTGACCGAAAACCCAAAGCGCCAGCAAGCTGACTGGCTGGAAAGTTAAAAAGCCCGGACCGGACGAACGCGCAACGGGGGGAAATTCTTGCCGCTGTCGAGCGAGCCGCCATGATCGAAAATCTCGGCCAACGCGCCGCTCGCGTCGCTCTGACTCGAACTCCAGTAATCGTCGCTAGTAAACCCATGCGCGCCCGCAGCGAAGGTGCCGTTTTGGGTCGTTCCCCCGCTGCCGCAGCATCCGAACCACACGCAGTTGATGCCGCCACGCGCACTATTAATTAGTCTGCGTCGCAGAACGCCTAGCTCGCGGCAGGCTTGCTGGGCACGTAGGGGCAGAAGACATCGGTGCGTGGCAGTTGGAGAGTCAGTAAGTACTTCTCCACGACTTCGTTCATGCACGCGGAGGGCCCGACAAGGATCCCGTGCGTCGTGCTGTCAAAGGTCATCGTGCGCGACTTCGCGAAGGTGTTGGCCAGGCTACGCCCCCAGATCCACGGTGTCGCAGCATCTCCGGAGGCCAGCAAGAAGAGCGGCGCATTACGCAGGGCGATCGTGGTGTCGGCCGGTGAAGACGGCGGGGAATAGCCGGAGGGGAGGCCGAGGCACATGGACGCTCGATTGACAATGCCGTAGGCGGTGCCGTAGTTCTGCTCAGCGTCCCTCGACATCCTGGCCAGGTCTGCCGTCGTGGGGCGATCCGCCATGTCCGCGCACGTCACGAACTTGACGATGAAACTGTCGCTGTCGGGCTCCGGAATAACAACATCGTCGTCGGGGTCCGGATCGAAATCGTCAAGGTCAAGGTCAAGGTCCGCCACCTGACCCCCATTATTTGGCCGCTCGGATTTCGTTACACGGTCATACAGGCTGTTTACAAAATCTCGCATAACTGGGTATTGGGCCTGCTTTCGCGCGAGGTCATTGAGTGCTCCAAGGAAATTCCAGCGAGTGAGGACATCCTCGTCACTGAGCTTTATCACTGAATCATCGAGGTATGCATCGATGGCTCGAATCTTGTAGGCCTGTCCCTTGCCAACCAGCGAGCTATAGACCTGCACGGTGGCGTAATTGCCGGCCGGCGTGGTTGCGCCAAATCGCGCGATGCTTTCGTTAGCCATGAAGCTGGCGTCTTCGATCAGGGCGCGTACCTTGTCAGGGAATGTGCGTGCATAGGCGTTGCCGAGGCGGGTGCCGTAGCTGATGCCCCAGTAGTTCCAGCGGGGATAGCCCAAGGCGGCTCGCATAGCATCCATGTCGCGCACCACCTGCCAGGTGCCAAGGTAAGGAGCCGCATTGGGGTTGGCCGCGAAGCAGGCAGCGGACGCCGCACCCTCGAGGGTTGCGGCCTTTTCCCAATAGGCATCCCAGTCAACCGGGCCCGTGTCCGGTGGCAACGATTGCACGGGGACGCACTCTTTTAGATTGGGCTCACTTTTTGCCACGCCACGCGGATCCCAGGAGATCACGTCGAAGCGGTCGCGGATGGAGTCGGGTAGGAGGGAGTGGACCCACGCGTGCATGTCGACCGCTGAGCCACCGGGGCCACCGGGGTTCCACGTGAGTCCGAGATTTCCCGGTTCGCTCCGTGGCCTGGTGACCCTCATTGCAATCTGGATCGTGCGCCCATCGTTTGGAGTCTGCCAGTCCAGCGGGACGGTGAGCTTCGCGCACTTTGTCCGTGGGGGCAGGTCTTCTTCGACCGGGCAGGTGACGTACGTCAGCTTTGGGGTGAACGTCGCAGTGACCGTGGGCGTTGCAGCGAAGCTGGCAGGCAGTAGCCCCAGCCCGAGAGCTATCACTGCCGTGATAGCGAGCGAGGGGATTAGTAGGGCACGCCGAGGGGTCATTTTTGATCTCTTCCGGTGGGTGAAGAAGCTGCAATGAGGCGTGACCCTATACGAAAATCGTGGCAGTTATCGCAACTGTGTGCAATTACAAGCAATCTTGACCAAAAGCACATCGTTTCTCGTCGGCCCCAGTGACTCGGCACTGTGCCGATCCCCTTGTGCCTCTCGCTAGCAGCCGTCCAGTCTGCACACCCTTGACGCTAAAAGAATCAGAACGATCTGCACGATCACTACGCCAGCAACAAGAATGCCCGAGATCACCTGTGAAGCCAACGCCTTTGATGCACCAGCGACAAAGGTGTCACTTGATCTGATGGCCTTGCGTGCTCTCGCCCCCATCATGAAGGCCGTCACGGGCAGGGCCAATATCGCCGCACCCATCATGATTACTGCAGCGCTAGTAGCGACCTTGCCGAACAGCGGGTTGCCCTCATCAAAGGTGCCCATACCGACCAGCACGAAAATGACCACTTCGATAACGAGCAGGAGCGGGCAGGCAATCACGCCAATTAAAGCGACCAGAAGGGCTCTACTCGAAGTTGCCATGCTGACTCCCCAATCCAGTTGTGATCATCACCTTGGCTGGTTCCCCTGAAGTCTTACTAGCAGCCATCGAGGCTGCACACCCCTGCGGCCCAGAGAATCAAAAAGATCTGCACGATTACTACGCCTGCAAAAACAACACCAGAGATCACCTGAGCAGCTAGCGCCTTTGATGCACCAGCTATGGTGGTATCACTTAAGCGGATGAAATTGCGTGCCCTCTTACCCATTACGAAGGCTGTTACGGGCAGTGCCACGGCAACGGCACAAATCAAGATCACAACAACAGGGGAAATGATCTTGATGATCAGCGGGTTACTCGGTTCAGCGATGATCATGGCGGCCAGCAGGAAGGCGACCACTTCAAAATAGAGTAGGAGTGGGCAGACAATCACGCTAATTAAGGCCACCACAAATGCTCTGGTCGAGGTTGCCATGTTCAGATTCCTCACTCCAGTTGTGCACTACGGCTGGGAGCGGCGCGTCACCCAGTTCAGGGCCGCATGGTTTCCTAACGGGACGTGCGAACCGCGTCGGCTAGCTCTTGCTCGGTGAAGCCACCTTGGACCATTCCGTCCTTGGCGAAGCGGAAGAGCACGACCGAGAAGATTCCGCGCATGGTGGAAAGCAATAGCGCGCCGACCATGAACAGCAGGATCCCCAGCACTATCAGGAAGATGCCGCCCGCGAGCAGGGCGTCATTGCCCACTGTCGTCGCGAAGAATCCAAGGAAGACGAGCAGGATGCCTGGAAGAATGGTGACAAGTCCGACCACGCCGCCGATGCGGACACCGCCAAAGATCTGAAGGCCCCATTTCTCCTTAAACAGGGCGAAGGACTTCTTGATGGCACCGATGGGGCCCTGACCATCAAGCATGATGAAGGGCAAGACGAAGAAGGTGACTAGTGACCACATGGCGAGAACGCCCGCTGCCGCGATATTGCGCAGAGCATCAACAGCGCCATTCTGATTGTTCCCTCGGATCAAGCCCACGATGATGTTGACCACGGTGGCGATCAAGGCCCACCCGATCAGTGGGATCAGGCGCGCAAGGGAGCGTGCGATTCCGTGCCCAATCGATGAGTCACTACCGGAGAGTTCGGCGTCGGCGGCGGCGACGAGGCCACCGCTGGCGATCGACAGCACGATCTGGTTCGCGAAGATGCCGAGTATGGCGAGGACTATGCCCGCTGCCGTCTGATCGTCGAGCCAGAGCAAGCCAGCGGGTACCCAGAAAATCGCCAAAGGAATGAGGCTCGCAACGAAACCGATGACGGGAAAGGCCAGAAGATAGCGGTTCTCCTTGATCACCGCCCAAGACTTGGTGGTGAGGAGACGACTTTCACCCCAGGATCGACGCGCCATGGCCGCGAGAATAGCACCCGAAAGCGAATCAGGGGACAAAATCGCCGACGACTTCTTGCTACTCAACCGAGTTTTATCGCCTCCGGCTTGCGCCCCTGGCGGAGTCTCCCTTACAGTTTGAGGTCAAGCCCGGCCCACACATGTGGTCAACCGGGCTGTTTTTTTTCACGAGGAGTCACACTTCCTGCATGAGCGAGTTTGGCCTTAACGTCGTTACGTATTGCTCGTACCAACCCCACACGGACTCTCTCGCCGGATGGCGGCGTTGCGCCTGATAGGCGCTCCAGACCAGGAGATCCGCCATTTGCGTCCATTGTGACGCTGGAGAGTCCAGGTAACGTGGGTCCTCAACGATCCGCCGGGTGTCTGGATCCAGTTTCCGGTGAGCTTTGAGGTACGTCCTGTCGGATCCATCGCCGTCCATTGAAACCATGGAAAAGCGCCCCGCACGGACACAGCTGTCATCCCAGTGGCGCAGGAGCTCGGAATACACGTCAGCCTTCACTTGCTGGTAGGCACGACCACGTTCAGAAGTACGCCGATAGACGGTTCCAATGTCAATATTTTCAATCTCGCCAACCGCCCTTAAGGAATCTAAAACTAACTCGAGACGCAAGTCGCTCGATTCGTTGAACCTCTCATCGAGTGAGGGTGATCCACGTCCAGCCACAAGTTTCGATGCATCAAGCTCCACGGAAGGTGGAACGCCGTACCGAACGTACAAACTCTTCCGATGATCCATCCAGCCGCCCAATACCGAGGCCCACTGGTCGGGTTTCACTTCCACCCAGCTGAACACCACCAATCCGTCATTGGGTGAACCGGAATCGTCGCAGTAGATGAGGGTGAATCCATCTGCGCTGGCTGATCGATCCGCAACGGATGGAGAGGTTTCCTCACTGGATTCCTGCGCAGAAACCTCTGGGGTAGTTGACGTTCCGGCGCCGCAAGCGGCCAGCCCAGCCGCGGCCGTACCGGCTGCACTAGCGGCCAGAAAATTGCGGCGGGTGAGCCACCTACTCATTCGGGGAGACTAGCAGTCCCTTGGATGAGCGGACGAGAAGAATTCTGCGTCATGAGGAGCCAATCTGAAGATCCTAATTGGCGGGGGCGCGGGTTGAAGTCCCGTCGGTGTCGTCACGCAGCGAAAGCCATTGCCATAAAGAGGCTTTTCGCTGGAGCGGGTGACCGGGATCGAACCGGCATGGCCAGCTTGGAAGGCTGGGGCTCTACCATTGAGCTACACCCGCGAATACTTGCGCAGTCTAGCCAGACCCAAAGTTGTGGTGTCTTTAGATTGCTAGCGGGCGGAGTTGCGAAGCCACTGAACCGCACCCAAATGGACTCGGTGATTTAATTAGGATAGCCTTACTGAGGTAATCCTAATAAGACGAGTTTTGGGAGATAAATGTTTGCGAATTTTCTCATCGGCCTGCGTGAAGGGCTTGAGGCGGCACTAATCGTGGCTATTTTGGTGGCCTACTTGGTCAAACTCGACCAACGCTCGCAAATCCCGCGTATTTGGGCAGGGGTCGGCCTTGCGGTAGGCCTCTCGGTGCTGGCAACCGTGGTACTGGTCATAACCGGTAGTTCGCTCGCACCACGGGCTGAGCAAATCTTCGCTGGCACCATGAGTTTGATAGCGGTCGGGCTTATCACCTGGATGATCTTCTGGATGGCCGTGCACGCGCGCTCACTTAAAGGTCATCTACATGGTGAAGTCGACAAGGCCCTAGAGCGCAGTACCTGGGCATTAGGGGTGGTGGCATTTGTGGCGGTGGCCCGTGAAGGGCTAGAAACGGCGCTATTTGTCTGGGCTGCGGCCCAGTCAAGTTCAACCGCAACGACTCCATTCATTGGCGCGCTACTTGGTCTTGCAGTGGCAGTGGCATTGGGGTTCCTGCTCTACCGCGGCGCGGTAAAGGTTGACCTCGGCCGCCTATTTAAGTGGACAGGTATCGCTCTCGTAGTGGTGGCCGCCGGGGTGCTCATGTATGCGGTGCACGAACTCCAAGAGGCGGGGGTGCTCCCGGGCGAAGAGTCCGTAGCGTTTGACGTGAGCGGCGCTGTTCCTAAGGAGTCTTGGTACGGCTCGTTACTGGCGGCGTTATTTAACTTCCGCGCCGTGACCAGCTGGCTGATGTTGTTCGCCTGGTTCGCGTATGTCATCCCCACGATGGCGATCTTCTTGATGCTGGTGAACCGCAAAACCCCGCAGCCAGCGAAATCGGCAGGCTGATTTAGGGCTTAGAGGTGCGAACACCTAGACTCGGCTGGCCAGCGCGGGGCGTAGCGTAGTGGCTAGCGCGCCTGCTTTGGGAGCAGGAGACCGGGAGTTCGAATCTCCCCGCCCCGACAACCGATTTGCCAACCACGATGGAATGAGCAGCTGTGAAGAGTGATGTCGAGACTTTGTCGCCGACCCGGGTGAAGTTGACCATCGAAGTTCCCTTCGATGAACTCAAGCCGAGCATGGACATCGCATACTCGCGTATCGCCAAGCAGGTTAACGTTCCGGGCTTTCGCAAAGGTAAAGTCCCGGCGCGAGTAATTGAGCAGCGGGTTGGCCGCGGCGCGGTGCTCGAAGAGGCCATTAACGACGCGGTGCCCAAGGCCTACGAAGAAGCCCTGCGCGCCAACAACGTGGTACCGGTTGGCCGCCCAGAAGTTGATGTCACCGCAATCGAAGATGGCCAGAACCTTGCCTTCACCGCAGAGGTTGATGTGCGGCCGGAGTTTGAGCTACCGGATTTCGCGTCACTGCGCGTAGAGGTAGCCGATGCGACGCCGAGCGAAGACGAAGTCACGACCCAGGTTGATGCATTGCGCACCCGCTTTGCTTCACTTAAGGAAGTTGATCGAGTCTGCGCCGATGGCGATGTGCTCCTTGTTGATATCTCTGGTGCGACCGACCAAGGCGATGAGATTGAAGATCTCTCGGGCACCGCGTTGTCCTATGAACTAGGTACCGATGGCATGCTTCCAGGTTTTGATGATGCAATGCGGGGTGCCGCGAAGGATGAAACTCGCACCTTCGATTTCACTCCCGAAAATGGCGACTGGACTGGCGTCACCTTAACGGTGACCGCGGTGGTCACCTCCGTTCGTGAGCGCGAGCTGCCCGCCCTAGATGACGAATTTGCGCAGCTGGCTTCGGAGTTCGACACGGTGGCCGAGCTACGTGAAGACGTCCGCAACCGATTGGTGCGCATCAAGAAATTTGAACAGGGCGCTGAAGCCCGCGGCAAGTTGCACGAAGTATTGATGGAACAGATCGATATCCCCGTGCCAGATGGAGTTATTGCCGCCGAAGTTTCTGATCATTTCGGCGACGGCCATGAAGCAACTGAAGAGCATCGTGCAGAGGTCGAGTCTCAGGCGCGCGCGGGACTAAAGAGCCAGTTCATCCTCGACAAAATTGCTGAAGTCGAAGAAGTATCGGTAGGCGAAACTGAATTGTCGGCCTGGTTAGTGCAGCAGGCCCCGCAATATGGTTTGGCACCGGATGCGTTCGCGCAGGCTCTGGTCGAAGCCGGCCAGGTGCCTATGGCAATCCAGGACATCCGGCGCACCAAGGCACTGGCTTTGGTGCTCGAGCAAGCCACCGTGGTAGATGCATCGGGCAATCCGGTGGATCTAAAAGCTCTGGCTGCTGAATTAAGGGGCCCGCAGATCACCGAAATCCCGGCCCCGGATGCAGCCGACGAGTAATTGCCGGTGCTCCCAACCGGGTGGTGTTCGGCTGCTGGCGAACTCTTGGCATTTGAGGAAGAACTGACCGGCCGACAAGGTTAAGGTCTAAGGAGTTGGATAGTTGATGCGGTCCCATGAAGGAGATGTTTTGAGCCAGATTGAGATGAACAGCCATCAGGTGAATGGCGAAAGGGGCATAGTTATGCCCGATTTACGCGGCACCGGCGGCAGCATGACCGGTTTTGGCGACATGCTCGACGAGCGACTACTGCGCGAACGCATCATCTGGCTCGAGGGCGAGGTGCGCGACGAAAACTCTAACCGCATCGCCAAGCAGTTACAGGTGCTCGCAGCAGAGGATCCCGACAAAGACATCACGCTTTACATCAACTCACCAGGTGGCTCAATTACCGCCGGCATGGTTATTTACGACACCATGCAGTTGATTCCAAACGACATCACCACGATCGCCATGGGCTTAGCGGCCTCGATGGGGCAGTTCTTGCTCTGTGCTGGTGCTGCCGGTAAGCGTTACGCGACGCCGAACACGCGCATCATGATGCATCAGCCACTCGGTGGTATCGGTGGCACGGCCAGCGATATCAAGATTCAAGCCGAGCAGATGCTCTTTATTAAGAAGCGCATGGCCCAGTTGATTGCCGATCACAGTGGTCAGACTTTGGAGCAGATCGAATCCGACTCTGACCGTGACCGCTGGTTTACTCCAGAAGATGCCAAGGTCTACGGCCTAATTGACCACGTATATAGCTCGGCCGCAGACGCCCCACCGGTCAAGACCCGCAAAGTCAAGGGAGAAACCCCGTGAGCCACCTGTTCACACCACAAAGCCGCTATATCCTCCCTGAGTTTCGGGAGCGTCACGCCAATGGTGAGCGCACCCACAACCCTTACACCAAGTTGTTCGAAGAGCGCATCATCTTCTTGGGTGTGCAGATCGACGACGCTTCCGCCGACGATGTCATGGCGCAGTTACTGTGCCTGGAGTCGATGGACCCTGATCGCGATATCCAGATTTACATAAATTCACCCGGTGGTTCTTACACCGCGATGACCGCAATTTACGACACGATGCAATTCGTCAAGCCGCAGATCCAGACGGTTTGCCTTGGGCAGGCCGCATCTGCCGCCGCAGTGGTACTTGCTGCCGGCACCCCGGGCAAACGCTTCGCCCTGCCGCATGCGCGCATTTTGATCCACCAGCCATATACCGAAGGTGGCGGCCAGGGCTCAGATATTGAGATTCAGGCCAATGAAATCCTGCGTATGCGGCTTGAGATGGAAGGCATGCTCGCTAAGCACAGTGGGCGCACCCCGGAGGAAGTCGCAAAGGACATCGAACGCGACAAGATTCTGACGGCCGCCGATGCCAAGGAGTACGGCATTATTGATGCGGTTATCGCCTCGCGTAAAGCTTAACCAAGCCTGATCAAGCCTGATCAAGCCTAAAGGGCCACTTGAGAGTTAAGTGCGCGCCGATGTCGTGCGAGTACTGCTCCAACACGGTACGGTCGGAGTAGCCCAGATCCCCGCTGGGTGATTTGGCGTCCGGTCGCCACCAAAGTGAAGGGAGCCCCGCCATGGCACGTATTGGCGAGAGCGGTGATCTGCTCAAGTGCTCCTTCTGCGGCAAGAGCCAAAAGCAGGTCAAGAAACTAATTGCCGGCCCCGGGGTATATATCTGTGATGAATGTATTGACCTGTGCAACGAAATCATCGAAGAAGAACTTCACGAGGCCACCGATTCGCAATTTGGTGAGCTCCCCAAGCCGCGCGAAATCTACGCATTCTTGGATCAGTATGTAATTGGTCAA
Organism: Candidatus Nanopelagicales bacterium; assembly: GCA_044336815.1. Lineage (GTDB taxonomy): Bacteria > Actinomycetota > Actinomycetes > S36-B12 > S36-B12. The sequence continues at coordinate 18,770 of JBIIOU010000012.1, forward strand.
GATGTGGCCAAGAAATCGCTTTCGGTCGCGGTCTACAACCACTACAAGCGGGTCCAAGCCGAAACCGGCGATAAGCCCAAGGATGATCAAGTTGAGCTCGCCAAGTCGAATATCTTGCTACTGGGCCCAACGGGCTCGGGCAAGACTTTGTTGGCCCAGACTTTGGCCCGAATGCTAAATGTTCCATTCGCTATCGCTGATGCCACCGCGCTCACCGAGGCGGGCTATGTCGGTGAGGATGTCGAAAACATTCTGCTGAAACTTATTCAGGCAGCCGACTACGACGTCAAAAAAGCTGAGACCGGCATAATTTATATTGACGAAATCGACAAGGTGGCGCGCAAGAGCGAAAACCCGTCGATCACTCGCGATGTTTCCGGTGAAGGCGTGCAGCAGGCCCTACTTAAGATTTTGGAAGGCACGACCGCATCAGTGCCACCCCAAGGTGGGCGCAAGCACCCACATCAAGAGTTCATCCAGGTCGACACCACCAATGTGCTGTTCATCGTGGGAGGCGCATTCTCTGGTCTTGATCACATCATTGAACAGCGCCTGGGTAAAAAACGTGTTGGGTTCACCTTCGACATCGTTGAGGGTGAGCGGATCGAAGCCACCGACGTTAACCCCGATGACATTTTCTCGCATGTGATGCCCGAGGATCTTCTGAAGTTCGGCATGATCCCCGAGTTCATCGGCCGGTTGCCCGTCTTCACCTCGGTATCCAAACTAGATCGCGCTGCTTTGGTAGCCGTTCTCACCGAGCCGAAAAATGCGTTGGTTAAGCAGTATCAGCGCCTGTTTAATCTTGATGGTGTCGAACTTGAATTCGAGCCCGAGGCCCTTGACGAAATTGCCGATCAGGCATTGCTGCGGGGTACCGGTGCCCGTGGCCTGCGAGCCATTCTCGAAGAAGTCTTGCTGCATGTGATGTATGACGTACCTAGCCGCTCTGACATCGCCAAGGTGGTTATCACCGGTGAGGTCGTGCGCGACAACGTTAATCCGACATTGGTGCCGCGCGAGGCCCCCCGTCGGGTGCGCGGCGAGAAGTCCGCCTAACCATATTCTAGGGCCTAGCAGTATCCCATTGTGATACAGTGTGACTCATGACAGAACCTCAAGTTTCGGTGCAGCGATCATTTCGCTTATCCTCGCGTACTAGCGAGCTCCTAGATTCCTTGTCACAGCAGTCGAATGAGTCGCGCAATGGGTTGGTAGAACGCCTACTTGGTGAGGCACTTCGAATTGAACCGCATCCCTTGGTGCGATTTCGAACAGGTGCTGCCGGCCGCCACGAACCGTATCTCTCAGGTACGCGGCTACTGGTCCGGCAGGTGGTGGCGCAACTGCGGGAGGTTAACGGCGAAATCGACGAAGTAGCTGCCTACCTAGGCATCGCACCGGGACTGGTTCGAGCTGCCCTTAACTACTATGCGGATTTCGGAGACGAGATTGATGCCGATGCACAGTGGGCGGTAAGTGTAGAAGCTGAAGAGCACAGTCGTTGGGAACGGCAACAGGCCGCACTAGCGTGAAGCTGGCACTTGACCACCACTACTCACCACTTATTGCTGCGGGTTTGCGCGATAGGGGGCACGATGCTCGCGCCATCTATGAACTTGGGTGGCAGGCCGAAGGCGATGAATCTTTACTAAGGCTATGCAACTCGGTGGGCAGGTCGTTAATGACGAACAACGTTGCAGATTTCATCATCATCGCTCGCCGCTGGCAAGACGAGGGGCTTTCACATGCGGGCCTATTGTTCACCGCCGATAGTGGTTGGCCCCGACATCGAGGAACGATTGGGCGATTCGTTGATGCACTCGACATCCTGATGCGGCAAGACACTACGAGTGGTGCAAATGTCGACCGCACCCATTGGCTCTGATCGGTCGCGCTCGGTTACTCCGGCACGAACAATCCGAGCAAGTTATCCCCAGCTGGTAGTGGCGCCGCCACCCGAACCACGGCACCTGACAGGTGCATTGATTGGTTGACGTGATTCGGCCAAACTTCGAACGGGATCCAAAGAGCCTTTGCTTTTGAGGATAAATTCTTTACTATTTGGAGGTGGCGGGAACAGTGTCAAGTAAAGGGCAGATCACGCTTCCTAAGCGTGTCCGTGATGCGCTCGGGATTGAGCCGGGGGATGCGCTGGATTTTTAGGTGCGAGACAACGAATTCATAGGTCGGAAAAAGCTTCTCACCGAGTCTGGGATTGACTGGGATAGCGTCTATGGAGTCGTTGATTTAGGCGACCTCACCACTGATGACATTATGAGAGAGTTACGACCCGTTCGTGCTTGGGATGATCAATGACAACGACGGCGGTTGACTCCAATATCCTGATCGACATTGCGGACACTGATCGCCTCTTGACCCGCGACCTTGGCTTTGCTCGCATGAACGTTCCCGGCCTTGTGGTTGTCAGCCCCGATAGCTTGCTGGCCTAGTCCGGTGCGAGCACTGCAGTGACACTCACTTGAGCGCCACTTTCTAGCAGCAACTGCGTGATGCACCCGGCGGCCTTGATGTCCTCGGCGGCAAGTTGCAGGCGGTCAAGTACCTCACTAGGTGCGGTGATCGTGGCTTGACTGAGTTTGGCCCGCATCGAGACATTGGCATCGCTCTTCGCTTTGCGAATACCGGAAATTGCCACGGCTAGATCGTCGAGCAACTTAGGGTTTTGGCCTTTGGATAGTGCTTCAAGGGTGTCACTCGTGGGCCAAGTTGACCTGTGCACCGAGCCCACCTGCCACCAACTCCAGACCTCTTCGGTGACAAATGGCATGAACGGTGCGAACAACCCGAGCAAAGTCTTCAGGGTGGTGGCCAACGTGGCCTTCGCCGACTCCGCTTTGGCATCACCTTGTGCACCGTAGGCACGCTCTTTCACTAACTCGACGTAGTCATCGGTGAAGTTCCAGAAAAACGACTCGGTCACTTCAAGGGCTTTGGCGTAGTTGAAGTCATCAAAGGCGGTTGTCGCATTTTGCACCGTGATTGCCAGGCGCGCGAGCAGTGCCTTATCAACCGGTTCGGTGATGGCGCTGTCATTCGCGGTGGCTTCGAGCATTAGGACGAATTTGCTGGCATTGAGAATCTTTATTGCAAGGCGACGGCCGATCTTCATCTGGCCGACATCGAATGCAGTGTCGGTGCCTGGGCGCCCAGATGCTGCCCAGTAGCGCACCGCATCGGAGGAGTATTCGTCCAGCAGGCCCATTGGCGTGACTACATTGCCCTTTGACTTACTCATCTTCTTGCGGTCCGGATCCAAGATCCAACCGGAAATCGAGGCGTGAGCCCACGGCACGCAATCACTTTCGAGATCTGCTCGCACCACACTGCTAAACAGCCAAGTGCGAATGATCTCGTGGGCTTGGGGGCGCACGTCCATTGGGAATACCCGCTGCCACAGATCTTCATCGCGCTCCCAGCCACCGGCGATCTGCGGGGTTAATGAACTGGTGGCCCAGGTATCCATGACATCGGGGTCGCCCATGAACCCACCGGGTACTCCGCGCTGGGCATTGGTGAATCCTGCGGGTGCATCACTACTTGGGTCAATCGGCAGTTGGTCTTCACTCGGGATCAACGGGGCGTCATAAATGGGGTTGCCCGCATCGTCAAGGGGGTACCAAACTGGTAGCGGCACTCCAAAGAAACGTTGGCGCGAGATCAGCCAGTCACCGTTTAGGCCTTCAACCCAATTTTCATAGCGCACGAGCATGTGAGGTGGGTGCCAAATGATGTTTCGCCCGCGCTCGAGCAATTCGTCGCGAAGAGTTGGGTTGCGCCCACCGTTTGCGATGTACCACTGCCTTGTCGTGACTATTTCAAGTGGCTTGTCGCCTTTCTCGAAGAACTTGACAGCGTGAGTTATCGGCTTCGGATCGCCAACCATGTCGCCGCTAGTGGTCAAAAGTTCAACAGTGCGCTCCTTGGCGGTGTGGGTGGTAGCGCCGGCGAGGCTTAGGTAATTGCTCATGCCGGTTTCACTGGTGATCCATTCGGGAGCATCGGGCAAGATACGGCCGTCCCAGCCAATTATCGGGCGGGTTGGCAGTTGCAACTCGCGCCACCAGATGACGTCGGTTAGGTCGCCGAAGGTGCAGATCATCGCGATGCCCGAACCCTTTTCCGGGTCAGCGAGGTGATGCGCAACTATCGGCACCTCTACGCCAAAGAGTGGCGTGTTGACGGTAGTGCCGAAAAGTGGTTGGTAACGCTCATCATCTGGGTTCGCGACCAGAGCGACGCACGCGGCTAACAACTCTGGCCGGGTTGTTTCGATAAAGACTTTGTCATCTGGGTTCGAGGTTTTACCGAACCCGATTCGATGGTAGGCGCCTGGGCGCTCGCGGTCTTCAAGTTCAGCTTGGGCAACAGCGGTGCGGAAGGTGACATCCCAAAGAGTTGGTGCCTCGGACTGGTAAGCCTCACCGCGCTTGAGGTTACGCAAGAAAGCAAGTTGGCTCACCCGCTGAGCATTAGCATCAATTGTTTGGTAGGTCTGGCTCCAGTCAATGGAAAGCCCCATGCGACGCCAGAGTTCTTCGAATACGACTTCATCCTCCACCGTCAACTTCTCGCAAAGTTCAACGAAGTTTTTACGTGAAATTGGCACTTGATGTTTTGCATCGGGCTCGGCAGGCGGGATAAAGGCCGGGTCATAGGGCAAACTCGGATCGCACCGCACCCCGAAGTAGTTCTGCACCCGGCGTTCGGTCGGTAGACCGTTGTCGTCCCAGCCCATCGGGTAGAAGACCTCGAGGCCGCGCATGCGCTGGTACCTGGCAATGCAGTCGGTGTGGGTATATGAAAAGACGTGCCCGACATGGAGTGAGCCGCTGACCGTTGGTGGGGGAGTATCGATGGAGAACACTTGCTCACGGGTTTTGGTGCGATCAAAGCGATAGGTGCCCTGCTCCTCCCAGACTCCTGCCCACTTTGCCTCGATGCCCTCGATGCTGGGTTGCTCGGGCAACTTGGGCTGTGGTGCGGAAGTGCTCATGGTTGGCAATGGTATTGAGTCGTGCTGGAGGCGGGCGCACCCCTAGCTGAAAATGCCAAGGATCTTGGGATCGGAAAGCTTGGGTTTCGGCGGCGCGGATTGCGATTATGCGGCCGGGAGCAAAGTTATTTCTAGTCCTTGGTTTTCAAGTAAGGATGCCGTACCCTTTTCTCGGGTTCCCGTTTGGGTATTGGCCCGCTAAACGATTGGAGAACTAAATGCCTAATATTGATATTGCTGCCCCAGTAAGTTCTGCGCCATCTGATCGGCTCGCACTTGGTGTTGGCATGGTGTGGCCTGGTGTGGCCGGTATCGACGGCACCCTAAACCCCTCCGGTCTTTCATACGCACAGGAGTGGGGGTACTACTTAAAGTGAGACGTGCTTTGAGGGTAATGAAGAGTAGTAGATCAATCTGTTGGTGAATGCGCACGTTATTGTCGTGAAAAGTAGATAATCGGCCGGTTTCACGACAATAACGTGCGCATTCAGAGCTATGGGCTAAGGACAAGTGGTGTCCTGCGCATGCTGTTAAAGGGGATCCCATCCAGCAGAGCCACCCTCTTGTTGTCTTGGGCAACCCGGGGCGAATCTCGCGACTCCCTTGGTTTTCGGGCGGAAGTGTTTTACCATTTTGCTCAGGTGCCCGTCTGGGTATTGGCCCGTTGACCGATTGGAGCATGAAATGCCCAGTATTGATATTGCTACCCCAGTAAGTTCAGCGCCAACGGATCGGCTCGCACTCGGTGTTGGTTGGGTTCGGCCCGGTGTGGCCGGTATCGGCGGCACACTAAACCCCTCCGGATCAGGCTCGCACTATTGTACGTGCTTTGAGGGTAATGAAGAGTAGTTCCGTT
>JBIIOU010000117.1:0-6430 GCA_044336815.1 Candidatus Nanopelagicales bacterium
GTTGGCTCGGGTGCAGGCGGCTTTGGCTCGGGCACCGTGGAGGTTACCTCTGTGGGGCTCCAAGATGGGACGCCCATGAACTCCAGGTAGGCACCACATGTGGGGCAGTAAGGGTTCCAGTTGGTTATTGTTCCGCAACGCTTGCAGGTGATATTCGGGTTACTAGGAGGCGCCTCTGGTGCAGGTGCAGACTCTGCTTCCGGTGCAACTTCTGGTGCAGGTGCAGACTCTGCTTCCGGTGCAACTTCTGGTGCCGGCTCAGCGGCTGGCTCAGGCGGCGTGGCGGGCGTAGCTACCTCAGCATCGGCGGGGGCATTTTCGCCACCCTCATTCGGAAGGGGCGAATCACTCATGATGCAACCACAACACTCAGCTGCAAATGAGCCGGCGCATAGTCCTTGATTAGTTGGACGATGTTGTCTAGTGAGTTCAGGCTGTCTTTGCTTGGGGTGATGGTGACAGTAGCGACCATGGGTGCAGCATCGGGCCAAGTCTCTGGGTCGGTCGCGGTGGTGCTCACTGTCACCCCACCGCCTTCCTCCAAAACGATACTTTCCAGATCAAATGGGAAAAAACGTTCATGAAGTGAAGAAACCGTTCCGCGCCATGCTGACATTGCCACGGCGGTGGCTACCGAATGCCGAAGTCCAGATATGGACAACTCATTTTCAGAGTGAGAATTCACCCAGCTAGACAAGTACCGCAGGAAATCATCTGGGGTAATTGCCGGGTCAAAATATGAATCAAGGCAATCAAGGGTGCTAATGATAGGTGCGAGGACTTCGTCAAATGCGGGCATCATGCGTTGAACAAATGTGTCTTGTGCCAACATCGGAGGGACTGCTTCAATTAGCGGGAAAGGGGTTTCCAAATTTTCGATATGGCCCCGTTGACCAGTCGGAACAATTTCTGTGCCCATGACTTGCATGGTGCCGCCACTGGACTCGCTCACTCGATAACCTCTATCTGGTTATCCATGTTGAAAAGCAGTTGTAAGGATTCGGGCTGAATGCGATCTCCAGGCTCGCCTCTATCACCGGTTACCGGATCAACCGCGACCAACCTGATTAAGTCCGTGTAGGCAACCCCTGGCACATTTTGCAGAATTCCGTAGATGTCGCCGACCACAAGTGTCCTGCCGAAGGGCCACCCCGCCCCGCTGTAGCCGCCAGTCACCGGGTGGAGAAAGTTAGTGATCGCGGTGTTCGCATCGGCGGTGACGCGGGCAGCAGTGCTGTTGTCTTTGGCGGCTAGCCGAACCATTACTGAGACACCAATGTATTTTGGTGGTTCGATTCTTATGGTCGTTCCGATGAGGCGCCGTAAATCGAGGTAGGCCTTAAGGTCGTTCAGCACCTCTATGGGTGGCTGCAAACCCTCGAAAGCAAATGAACCGGGAGGCACCTGAGGGACCACAAGGACCAATATGGTGCCCGGCTTGCCCAACTCAGTGGCGTCTACGCATTTGGTTCGCACAATCCCGGGGCTTGCGGCGCGAACTAACTGTTCAAAATCTAAAGAAGTTACAGCTCTATTTCTAGACCTAACGGTGAGGGCGGCCCGATCTTTAAGACTTTCGATCGACTCTGGGTCGACGCCGCCAACAGCAGGTTCGATGCTCTCAACCTTCGCAACCGAAGCGATGTTGGTTCGCATAACGGAGATAGCACCGCGTTCTACGTTGCCTTGAATCCCGCCGCCGACAAGGTACTTCGGCACACGAACCGTGCTGCCGCTTATGGGGGTGGCTCCGTAGTATCGCGGGCTCCCGTCAGAATTTCGAATCATCGGGCCGAATCTCAATTGGCCCTTAATATCATCGACCGTGAAGCACAAATCCGTTGAGACTGACGCAGCAAAGCTCTCGACACGTGTCCAGGTGGTCCAACCCTCGGGGCCGCTGATCTCGATAGTAAGTGTGTCCTGCCCGGAAACTAGCGGGAACCGATTTAGCTGAAGGATTTCGCCGGGAGTTCCAGTAACGGTTCCAACAATTTCGTTGCTAATTGGTGTGCACTGGGAAACGTTAGTTATGCCGCCGATCGTTGCAATGTCGATGCTTTTTATTTGGGGGGAGGATGTGTAGCGGGGTTGGTCATCGATTGCCTCAACGACTCGCACTCGAATCCACCCTGCTGACAAACCCGAAAATGTCGAGAGAGCATGTTGCTCGATGTAGATATCGATGGTGCCTTTCTGATTCAATCCGCCGGTGGTGTCCTTGAGAAGATGGATTCTGGTCCACTGCTGACCATCCCAGCCTTCAGCAATTAGTGGTGGGCGAAGCGGATCCACGCCGATACCTTCGATGCGGCAATCAACCGATATTCGAACGATACAAGCCGGAGCCGCTTGGGTCAGGCCCACATAAAGTGCATCGCCAACTTGTGGCACGGCAGAGAAGCAGGAAAATTCTGAATGCTCAGCCATGCTTTGACCCTGAGGTACAGCTTCTTGCCCAACAGCTTGAGTGAGAATATGCTCAAGTGAAACGCTAACTAGATCAAGGTCGATCTGTGTCGAAAAACTAATTGGCGGCTCTTGTCCGCGGCGAGCCGTTGAAACCAGTGTTCCCGCAGGGATCAACACGTTGGTCGCCTTGGGCACGGCGAGCGAGAACCTAACCGGCGCTATTGCCGCTGATGGTGGCCGAAGCTGCTCGCCCAACAGGTCTAAGAACTTTATGTAGTTCAGGTCTGGCACCCTGTTAAGTCGATAGATGAGTTGATCGACCATGAAGGCGAATGTCTCGATCAGTGTCACGCCCGGGTCGGCCACATTGTTATCTGTCCATTCAGGGCACCTCAGTTGAACAAGGCGCTTCGCCTCATCTACTAAGTCCTGGAATGACCTATCGTCGAGATTTGGTGCTGGAAGGCTCATTGGTCTTCCTCCCTAGGGATCACATAGAACGGAACGAGCAGGTTTCGGGGGTCGTAATTGCCCTTGATTCGGTAGGTAACCTGAATGTCTATAACAGTCGGGTCGTCTCCGTATGTGGCACTGACATCAAGTATGTCAGCCCTAGTTTCCCAGCGGCGCAGTGATGCAACGACCTGTGCTTGCACCTGCCCGAGGAGCTCTAATGAAGTGGAATCAAACAGTAGGTCGTGGATACCGCACCCGAAATCCGGGCGCATTGGGCGTTCGCCGTAGGCCGTCCCCATGATTAACCTGATTGAGCGGTCTATATTGTCGGTGCCGCCGACCATACGAATGCCGCCTTGGTCGTCAATACCCATCGGGAAGTCGAATCCGCTACCGACGAAATCCTGCCGTGTCACCTGAATCACGCACCCAAACTTACGATGCCGCCGGCAATATTGATTTCGCCGGCAACGAGGCTAATCATGTCTGCTTCGATTGAAACTGAGCCTTCGGAAGCGAGATTTATATCGCTCCCGGTTAGGGTGATGGCTCCTTCTGTCGTGATCTCGACGGCGCCCTCGGCGGTAATTGAAACGTCAGCACCATTTATTTCGACGGCCCCTTCACCACTCAGAGTGACTTCGCTTGCGTTGATGACCACCGCACCTTCAGCATTTACAGTCACTTCGGAGTCACTATTAATAATAATTGGCTGACCTTCAATCGTGGTTATGCTAATCCCGGTTTCAGGGGACAATCTAACAATGCAGCTGGCGCCGAAAGTTGTTTGAATTGTCAGACTTGAGGCATCGGGATTGTCATTGAAAAGAAGTTGGTGACCTTCGCGCGAAGTGAATGCGCGCATCATGGGAGTGCCCTCAATTAGTTCGGCAGCGGGTACAGCTCCTAGACGATCGGCGCTGTACAACCCACCCAGAACGTATGGCGAATCGAGTTGGCCATTTTCGAAAGCGACCAGGACCTCATCGGTTGGTTCCGGCATTATTTGCATGCCGAGGCCCTCACCAGCGCCGGCTTGCACAACGCGCGCCCAAGTGCTGATGAAGGTTTCAGACAGCCATGGGAAGCTAAGCAGCACGCGGCCAAGGAACTCAGGGTCTTCGACATCGGTGACAATCGCCGGGTAAACCCCGTTGAGTTTGAATGAGGATTCGGCAGCCCCCTGCAGACCCATCAGGGTTCTGTCTTCATAGCCCGCGCACATTATTTGCGTCCGATAGCCGAAACTGCGTGGCTCAAAGGTATGGGTTGATGAGGTGACCGTGTATTCACCGGTTAGTACGCCCGCCTTGCTAATGCTGATTGCTGAGTTGGGCATAAGAAATGGGTTGCCTCTAACAATCGCTTCGATGTTTGAGTATGAGCCTGCTAGTCGAAAACCTAAGCCAACTGATGCCGCCTCAGTCGCCGCTTCGTTCTCGGCAATTCGCTCCAGGCTCACCAGCTGTGCGGTGGGGCCACCTAGCTCGGTCGCCAATTCCACCGGGAGCATGACATTTGCCGATGCATCACTAATTGTCGGCCCTTCGCCAATGGCCGGAATCGCAAGTGATTGATCCCAACCCCTGGTGGAGGCAGTTGCCGTTAGGCCAGATCCTGAGACGGTGGCGCGTAGAGAGATGAGCCCATCGTCACCGATCACGATGGCCCTTGGTGACAATTCGACGCCTACGGGGGGTGGGGCAGTTTCGGCAGGCGCCATTAAACCCCAATACAAACTGGGCAGGCCGACGGCCGGGTCAATTGAGATATAGGTGACGTAGCCAACCTCTCTAGCGAGGCGCACAATAAAATCCCAGTCACTTTCATTTGACTGAACGACCATTGTGTACGGAACTTCGGTTGGCTCGGCGATTGTTGCAATTGCATGTTCGAGGCCAATTGCCTCAACTATTTCGGAGTACAAGCTGAGTGGGAACCCGGTGGTCTTTCGGCCGTGAAGCATCTTGTGCGCGACATCGTATGCACGAACAACACTACGCACCCCAGCAGTGTGGTCAAATCGGAGTTCGATTGATTCGACTTGGCCGCTAAATAGCGGAACGCCAATAATGTCTTCGCCAGAGATAGCGCGTATCTCAATTAGAACGCCAGCGACGAGGCCATTTTCTAGGAGAACACCCTGCCCGGAATCCACGAGTTCAATTTCGCAAAGCGAAGGTAAAAACAGTTGCGACTCAACAGTGATGTTGCTGATTAGCATCGCGCTTTGCTCTAGAAGAGGAACTCCGTCTACCAATACGTGGAGTTGTACGCCGGCGGTGTTAAAAGGGTTGGTACTCATTTACCCTTACCTGGCTTATTCTTCGCGGTTAGCGGATTACGCATGCGCGACTCAGGTGAAGAACGTGCCGAAGTCTTAATAAGCCCAGTTTCAGTCCGCTGAGGTAATTCGTCAGGTGCCGGGATAAGTAGCTTGCGTCCCGGACCGACGCGAAGCGGGTCGTCAATGTCATTAGCCATTGCTACATCGCGCCAGCGGTTAGGGCTTCGGTACGAGCGGTAGGCGATGTGCGCCAGAGTGTCTGCCTCGTGGACTAGTGCACTCTTGCGAGGCATCTCGCCGCCGGACGTGGGATTTTGTAATGCGTCGTAAACGGGGTACTGCTGCAGTTGTATCGAGCCCTCAGCTCGAATCGGTTGACCACCGGCATTAAACCTGGTGAATTTCAGATTTATGTCAGTTACATACGAAACGGGGGAGATGAAGTCGCCCCAGACGAAGACTACGAGCGGAGAACTTCCGAAGCCCGCCAGCTCACTCATAAGTTCAACTTCGCAAAGGGAAAGTAGCCGTTCAGTTGTTGGTAATACCGATTGCCCAGCGGGGCCGTTGCCGAGTGTTTCGCCGGCTGTTGAGGTGTTTTCGGTAAAGTTTAAGTCAGAGTTGGCGCCGTCCAGAATAAAGTTGAAGCTCAGATTTGTTGGATTTGTGCCATTCCAAGAAGCTGGCCCGGATCCAGATGCTGTGGGGGAGGGGTCGACCGTCCACGCCGCTGACTTCGTTACGGTCATTGAATCCGGTGGCACCCAGAACGTAATTGACGGGAATGGCCCAAGCATCCCGACAGCTTGCGAGGTAACAGTGTTGAGTGAAGTGCCGAGGGAAGCGGTTGTCGGGAGGGTCCACGAGGTAAGAGCTGCGAGGGCACTCGCGAGACCGGTTGATTCGCCGCTGCTACCGGGCAGGATTACTAATTTGCACGGCTGCACGGCCTCGGCGGTATCGATGCCGGGGGCGAGGCCGTCGGTATCGAAGTAACCAGAGTGGCTGAACGTGATGCTTTCGGTAATAACCGGTGGCGTCTCAGTGCCAGTAACTGTGTTGAATTGCGGTTGAGTCCAAGTTACCGGGTAAGCATTACGAAAGTTGTAAGTTGCCTGTTGGAGAGTGCCGGAAGGGTTTATGTAATTAATCGAAATACCAACAGTCGTTCCACCATATTGCTGGGCCAACGCGAACCACTCTGGAATCCAACCTGATTGATTCGGTGTCCAAGGTCGCGAAAGGGTGACGTTCCCGTATTGCAACTGACCAATC
>JBIIOU010000013.1:0-24297 GCA_044336815.1 Candidatus Nanopelagicales bacterium
CAAACTGCCTGGGTATGGGAGCGAAAGGTCTTCCACCCACTCCTCGACATTGCCAACCATGTCAACGCAGCCGTACGGGCTCAAATTACCCGGGGTGCTGCCATTGGGTAGCGTCATACGATTCATGGGTTTGGCTGAGTCCCACACATTGGCCATAGTTTCGAGGAATTCGTTCCCCCACGGCCAAATGCGTCCATCAGTCCCGCGAGCGGCCTTTTCCCACTCTGCCTCCGTGGGCAGGCGCTTTCCGCGCCATTTAGCGTAGGAGTTGGCTTCAACCCACGTCACCCGCTCAACCGGGCTTGCAAGTAGGTGAGGTGGTGGCCCATCCACGGGCCAGTCAGGAACCCATGGTGCCCCGGTCGCTATTACATATTCGTAGAACTCAGCGTGTGTCACTGGGTGCACGTCAATCCAGTAATCAGGAATACTAATATTCCTAACTGGGGATTCACAGTCAAACCAGTCACTTCCCATGATGAATTCACCCTCGGGGACGAACACCATGCCTTCGGTGTGAATCACGCCATCGATGCCACTTGCGCTAGCAGGCCTGCTCATTTTTCTCCCCCGCGTATAACACACCTGAAGCCAGGCCCACCAAGTTGTGTGAATCCAGAAGTATCCAGGTCTGGGGATTCAAAACACCTGTACGAGCAGCGGGCGTGTGTCTGGGGGAATATCCATGATCCACCCCGCAAAACTCGAAGGCCAGCGTCATAGCCAACACTTTCGTAGTTACTTCCTGGATAAGTATCGTAGATATCCTCGCACCACTCCTCGCACAACCCCACCATCTGCTCGCAGCCATACGGGCTCGCTCCTTCAGGACGCGCCGTCACAGGCTCAGAGTGCATTCCGGTAACCGCCGAAGTTTCCCATGTCAGCGCTCTAAACGCTTCGAATTCATTCCCCCAAGGAAAAATGCGGCCGTCAGTACCCCGCGCCGCCTTCTCCCATTCAATTTCAGTTGGCAATGATTTCCCATGGGCCTTTGCGTAAGCGTCAGCTTGCACCCAATTAACTTCTGCGGGGTGGCTATCTTGGCCAATTGGCGGCTTACCTTGGGACCAGTGAACAGGCACCGGGAAACCGCTACTGTCGACAAAGTCTAGAAACTCTGCGTTTGTGACCAAGAATTTGTCAATCCAAAATTCTTCTGTGGATATTTCACGGACCGGCCGCTCTCTTTCAAAACGCGAGTCACCCATGGTGAACTTTCCCGCAGGGATCCTGATCATATTTGATGTTGCTGAACCTGATTCCGAGTCACTTTTCATAATCAAGGCCTCTCAACGCACGTCTACAGATGCATGCCAAGGAATCAGTTTTCGTTCAGCCAAAGTCACTAACCCATAAAACACAAGGGCAATCGTTGCGGAGACGGCAACGGCGGCCCAAATTCGTGCCGTATTGTTTGTGTAAGCCGCGGTCAGAATCAAGTACCCGATGCCGGCATTAGCTTGAATAAACTCGGCTACTACTGCCGCGAGCACTGAAGCGGCCGCAGCAACTCTCAGGGCAGCGAACACGAAAGGTAACGACGAAGGTAGACGAAGGCGCCACAATTCTTGGAATCGTGAGGCGCTCATGACACTAAATAGGTCAACCTCTCGACGATCAGCCGCTTTTAGACCTTTAAGCGTATAAATCACCACTGGGAAAAATGTCAAGATCGCCGCTACCACGACCTTTGATGCCATCCCAAACCCAAACCAGATAATGACGGCGGGAGCAATCGCCACAATCGGGATGTTGAGCCCGATGACCATGTATGGCGACGCCCCTTTTTCCAGGAAACGCCAAGAATCTAATAGCAATGCACAAAAAAGAGCCGCGAAAACACCAATTGCGAAACCAGCCGCAGCCTCAAGTAACGTTACCCAGCCATTGCGCAGAAGCGAACCAGGGTTTCCTATTGCCTCAAGCAAAATTAAGTGCGGCGATGGCAAAATGTACTTCGGGAGACCGAATACATTCGAGGCAAGTAACCAAATAATGAGGACGACTACTGCCACCAAAATGGCGGGCCATACCTTGTGAAAAATGCTTGAGGATTTTGACTTACGAGTCTTAGTGGTCATGGCGTTTCCTCTTCCTTATGGCTTGAGGCACCGAACAGCGCATGCTCAGCCTTTTGCCTTAAGTCGTTAAACTCCGGCGAAAACATCTGCTCGCTCTCCCGCGGGCGCGGCAGGTCCACTTCAAATTCACTAATTATTCGGCCGGGCCGAGTTGCCATCACAATGACTCGATCCGACATCATAATTGCTTCACGAATATTATGCGTTACGAACAAAATAGTTGTTTTGCTCTTTGCACAAACTTCCATGAGCCATCTATTCATGTTTTCTCGAGTAATTTCATCCAGTGCCGCAAATGGCTCATCCATTAAAATGATGTCTGGCTCCATCACTAGCGACCGGGCTATAGCTACTCGCTGCTGCATGCCGCCTGAAAGTTGGCGCGGAAAATGCTTCTGGAAATCCGAGAGTCCGACCCTGGCGATCATGGCTTCAGCTCGGCTCTTCGCCTCAGCGGAGTTCACACCGGATATCTCGAGTGGGAGAAGCACATTTTTAAGAACATTGCGCCATTCCAGGAGAGTGGCCGACTGGAATACATAACCAATATCGCGCTTCTTAATGGCGTCCTTCGGATCCATTCCATTAACTGAAACGGTTCCACTTGTTGGCTCAACCAAATTAGCTACGCATCGCAAAACAGTTGTTTTACCGCAACCGGAAGGTCCGATTAATGAGACAAATTCGTTCTGCTTCACGACAAGGTTGAAATTGTCAAGTACCTGGAGTGAACCACCCGCCGACTCGAATGAAACACATAGATCATTCGCCTCTACCGCGGCTGTCATTCATGTCCTCTTAACTCTCGCAAGGATTGGGTCTTGTCCTTCTTAGAGTACGCATTTCTGCACTCTTTTTCATGCATTTTCAGTTCCTCATGATCTTTCGCTTGCGTAATTCGCGATAAAAAACTGTTGGGGGCAGCACGGGTGCCGCCCCCAACAGAGTCAATCAATTCATTTTCCAGCAGCTCTACTTTTGATTACCACGTGATCTTGCGATATTCAGCAGGCACCGCGTCAAGGAACTGAGTGGTTAGTGCCGAAGGGACATCTGCTGGCTCCTTGAGCTGACCAGCGCCGAGAGTTGCATCTGCTGATTGCTGCCAGCTATCAACCGCAACAGCACCAATTGCTCCTTCGGCTGCTGCTGGACCCTGGGCCATCAACAAGCACATCTCGTCAACTTGGATGATTTGCAGTCCTAGATCCAAGTCAGGAGCTGCATCGACCGTGTACTGGGCACCAGCTTTGCGATTTTCTGGGCTTGAACAAACCCACTGCCACCCACGAAGCGTCGCGTTGACCATGCCCTGAACGAGCTCTGGTTGATCCGCAACAGTGCTCTCCAAGGTTGCTATGGAATCACCAGGAAGGAAGAGGCCAACATCTGCTGGCCGGAGCTCAACAACATCGACTCCCGCCTTGTATCCTTCTTTGTACACGATGTGCTTTTCGTTCCACTCCGTTGCACTCGCGCAGTCAAATGCGTCGTTGAAGAACTCCTCCATGGAGAACTTCTGTGGCAGCCACTCGACATCTGCAACTGCCAAGCCTGACTTGACGGCAGCTGCCTGAATCCCAGCCTCACCACCACCGAGCCATACCCCAACCTTCTTGCCCTTTAGATCACCATAGGACTTAATGCCGGTCGAAGTTTTGCACATGATGAACAAGCCATCTGCTTGATTGATCCCACCGACACCAATAACGGGGATGCCTTCAGCGCGGTTCGTGTAAATACCTGCTGGGTTCATGACCGCAAACTGAACGGAACCTGAGGCCAACAGTGCGCCCGCGCGAGCATCTGGGCCGCCGGGGACAATCTCAACTTCAATACCTTCATCATTAAAGAAGCCTTGCTGCACTGCCGCGAACTGGCCCGCTTCCTCACCTTGGATAACCCATGGCATCAGGTAAGCCACTTTGGTGAGCTCAGCTGGCGGCGCTTCAGATGCAGCAGCACTCGGTGCTGCTTCACTCGGCGCTGCTGCAGTTGCTTCTGCGGCAGGTGGAGCCTCGGCGACTGCTGCGTCACCTGAGCCACTACTGCAAGCTGTCATCAATACCATCGTGGTCGTGATCAAACCCGCGACCAGGGTGGACTTAATCAACCCTCTGTTTCTGCTGAGCGACACTTTTGCCCCTTTCGAACTGTGGGTGGTCATTGTTCAACTTGTCATTCCCAAGCTGATACTCGGATATCACACTAATTCATTGCTCATGTCAAGCAAATTAATCGAATTGTTCAACTTCTTTTTGTACAAAACATAACTTCCTGTGAAACTTCCTACGTAACGCCTTTCAATAAATACAGTCACTCTTGCGCATAGAGCGAAAGTGCTGCTCCTGCAAGCACGCAAGCAGCATCTTCGGACCCAAATGCCTCTTGAATTGCCTCGATGTTTGTCGCTGGGTCTGAAATTGAAAACGGGTGATCGGTTCCGAACATCAGGTGTTGCACGCCAACTAAATCTGCGGCAGCCAATAATGCCCGGGGGTGATAGAGAACCGCATCCAGAAACAATCGATCCAGCACCTCACTCGGCGGGGTCGGCATCGCATCCACGAGTAAAGGATCAGACCGCCAACCAGCGTCAAGCCGGCCCGCCAAGAATGGGATGGTTCCACCGCCATGTGATCCGACGACGCGAACCCCGGGGTACCGGTGAAGTACCCCTGCAAACACTAATCGCGCTAGTGCAATAGTTGTTTCAAGAGGGAAGCCGACGGCAACGGGCATGGCATGCCCGAATCCTTCCAGCTCATCCATCGCGGCGCCCCTGTGAGGGTGCACCAAAAGCGGTACGCCAGTCTCCTCGAGCGCAGCCCAAACAACATTGAGTTCCGGGTCATCAAAGGTTCTCCCGGCAATTAATGTGCCTGTGATAGCACCGTAAATATCACCTTGGCTTTCAATCTCGCGAATGACGGTGGCGACATTATTTGGGCTGTGCGGAGGTAATGCACCCATGCCCAAAACTCGGCCACCGGTCTGGCTTGCGAGTTTTGCGAAATCTTCATTGAGATATCGCGCCGTGGCGAGTCCATCCTCCTCATCAAATGGATCTAGCCAAGGGTTGCCAAGTGACAGGATGGTTTGGTCTATTCCGTGCTTATCCATGAAACCCAATTTGGCCTCTAGCGACCAATAATCAGCGGTGATAGGGCGCCCGACATTGCCAGGCAACTCCTCTTCCTCAAAAATCACGAACTTTTCGCCGTCGCTATCTTCAGAAACCCGAGGAATAACTTCTCGCTTCTTGAGTTTCTCTATATACCAGCGTGGGTAAAAATGAGAGTGCACGTCGACTATTCCCGCTCGATCATTCAGCACAACTAAGACCTTCCTGGCGATCGGTCGGCGCCGATTCGAATGTTCAAATTATTTAAGGGCTACTGCTATTTACCTCAAGGGCGAAACCTATCTTGATCATGGCTTTTTGGCCAGAGCATTTGCAAGATTTCGTATCAGCGAAACATAATCACGCGTACACTAGTGAGAAGGAACTGCCTATTAGAAAGTAGTGAACATTTTGACACGTACGATGCATCCAGAGATTGTCGCAATGCTTGGCACCGGCCCGCTGCCGATGTTTATTTGCGGTGCTTGGACCAGTGAATCCGAGGACTCTCCAATCCCTATCTACGATCCCGCGACCGGAGACGAACTCTGCAAGGTCGCTTCAGCTGATCTTCCACTGCTGAATAGCGCGATCCATGCGGCAAACGCGGCGTTCAACGACGGGTACTGGTCGAGGCTTGCTCCCGATGAGCGCTCGCGCGGGTTGGCCGTTTGGGCAGATCTAGTCGACCGCGATTCAGATCTACTTGCCGAACTTGAGACAATTCAAACAGGAAAACCAATTTATGAATCCCGAGGGGATGTTGCGCGCGCGTTAGACGGCATTCGCTTTTACAGCGCAGCCGCCCGCAATATCCGCGGCGAAGTAGTGACAGTCAGTAACGAGCACCACTCTTACATCGAGCGCACTCCAGTAGGCGTGGTAGCCGCGATAGTTCCTTGGAATGTCCCAATCGTGCTCACAATCTCCAAGTCTGCTCCTGCCCTCGCTGCAGGAAACACTGTCATTGTGAAACCTAGTCAGACCACGCCGTTAACAGCGCTGCACCTAGCAAAACTTTGGCACGAGGCAGGTTTGCCGAAAGGTGTGTTCTCAGTGATTAACGGGCCCGGGCGAACAATTGGCGAGGCGCTGTGCCTAGATCCACGCGTCACCGCGATAACTTTCACCGGTAGTACTGAAGTCGGATTACGGCTAAGTGAACTAGCGGCGAAGCAAAATAAGCGAATCATGCTCGAGCTCGGCGGGAAATCCCCGAATATTGTTTTAGCCGACGCTGACCTTTCACGAGCGATACCCGGTGCGGCCCAAGCGATTTTCTATGGCCAGGGGCAAATCTGTGCCGCTGGATCGCGTCTGCTTATCGAAGAACCGGTGTTTGAAGAAGTGGTAGCCGGGGTTGTGGCCCACGCAAATTCCCTACGTATAGGTGACCCACTTGACCCTGAAACGCAATTTGGCTGCCTTACCTCCCGCCCACACAGGGACGAAGTCCAATCCTGGATTGACAGGGCGGTCGCTGACGGCGCAAGGATCGTTACGGATCAAAGCCCGATTACCGTTCCCGGGCTTCCCGGAGGCGCATTCATGAGGCCTACGGTTCTTCTAGACGCCAAGGTGACCGATGCGGTTTCTTGCGAGGAAGTATTTGGCCCAGTACTGGTAGTTCATAAAGTGCGCGACGCGGAGCACGCGATTGAATTGGCAAATGATTCTGAGTTTGGGCTGAGCGCGGGGGTCTGGAGCCGAGACACCCCTAAAGCAAGATACGTCGCATCTAGACTCCAAGCAGGGGTTGTTTGGATAAATGACTACGGGAAATTCAACCCGGCTATGCCATTTGGCGGTGTTAAATTGAGCGGTAGCGCCCACCGTGAATGGAGTCACTTGGCCATGGATGCCTATTTGGAGTCAAAATCAATCTGGGAGTGGAATCGATGACAGATTTCTCAGGAAAAACAGTTTTAATAACTGGCGCAAGTCAAGGAATTGGCCAATCATACGCCGAGGCTTTTGCGCGAGATGGTGCAAACGTGGTGGCAGCGGATATAAATCCGCCAACTGAGACCTTAGATTTATTGAAGCAATACAAAGGTCCCTCTATCGGAGTCACAGTCGATGTAACTGATCCTAATTCAATTGAAATCGCCGTACAAAACGCCACGAAAGAATTTGGCTCCATCGATGTTCTAGTAAATAACGCAGCCTTCTACGGTGGCTTAGTGCTCGCACCATTTGACAAAGTCTCTGAAGCTGACTGGGATCGATCGATGAATGTAAACGTCAAAGGCACTTGGCTTATGTGCCGTGCGGTTGCTCCAATCATGAGAGCTAACAATTTCGGCCGAATAATAAATATAACCAGCAACGTGATCTTCATGGGCAAGCCCAACTTCCTGCATTATGTAACTTCTAAAGGGGCGGTTTGGGCTCTGACGAACGCTCTGTCTCGTGAACTTGCCGATACCGGGATTACCGTTAACTGCGTGGCACCTGGCTACACCATCACCCCAGCGACTAGAAACATGGGCGATGCGGCCGAAATCGCGAAGCTAGAGTCAGAAATACTCGGAGCCCAAAGCGTCAAACGCCTGCTCGAGCCAATGGATATGGTCGGTGCCGTCCAGTTCCTTGCATCCACTGATGCATCAATGGTTACGGGTCAAACTATCGTCGTCGATGGAGGCGTAATTGTCGGCTGACCTGGGCCCTGCCCTCGCGCAAATCCAGACTGTCCTTGGCCCAATTGCGGCGAGCGATCTAGGTTGGACATTAGCCCACGAGCATTTCTTTACCAAGACATATGACGCGCCTGGAATGTATCTGGCCGACGAGGAAATTGCCGCCCTTGAGCTGAACGAAGCAGTTCAATGTGGAACCAAATCAGTGATCGATTTGACTACGCCAGACCTCGGGCGCCAACCAGAGGCACTTCGCCGCTTATCGGAGAGAACTAAAGCCAACATCGTCATGGGGTGCGGTTGGTATATTCATAAGACGTACCCGGAGGAAATTACATTTACATCAACAAATGAACTTACCTCCATACTTTTGCAGGAGATAAATTCTGGTGTTAACGGCATCAAACCCGGCGTAATTGGTGAAATTGGCGTCGCAGGCGACCGAGTCGAGGCACGCGAGGAGCGCGTCCTTCGCGCGGTAGCACGTGCTCACTTAGAAAGTCACTTAACAATCTTCATCCACCAGCAGCGAGTTTTTTCTGGCCCGGCAGCCTTAGAAATTTTGATGGATGAAGGAGTCCAACCGAATCGTGTCGTGTTTTGCCATATGGATTCGATCCGCGATTTTGAGGCGCATGACAAGGCACTTGAGCTTGGTGTCTGGCTTTCTTATGATCGTATTCAAGGGTGGGATTTAGTTCACCAGTTGCGGCCTTGGGAAGTTGAATACCGCGTGGATTTGCTTTCACGCGCACAAAATTCAGGTGATCTGAATCGGTTGCTACTAAGTACCGACTGCTGCGTATTAGGCGATCTATCGCGATATGGAGGCCCTGGATACGCCTACACCCACGGTGTGTTCGCACAAAGCCTCAAGAGTATCGGTTTCACGGCTGCCGACCTAGAAGTGTTGTTTAAAGACAACCCGAGACGAGCATTGACCGGTGGCTGATAAAGGTTACTTGTGCACTCCCAAGACGACCGTGTTCGTCAGGGGTTGACCAGAATCAAGCGCGCTTACTATGGCGGCCGAGTCAGTGACCCAACCAAAATGTGTCCCAATGTCGTAAAGCGTCGAGTTCTGCTCCGATGTGGTCATAGCCCCGACACAGTCTTCTGGCACTACAACGTCGTACCCTTGGAAGAATGCGTCGTGGGCGGTAGCCCTGACGCAGATGTTCGTAAGTACACCCATCAAAACAACTGAAGTAACTAATCTATCTCTAAGAATTAAGTCTAGGTCAGTCTGGAAAAACCCTGAATACCTGCGCTTTACGACGGCTAAATCTGACTCTTCAATAGAAAGATCACTTACCACCTCTGCGCCCCAGGTGCCTTCAATCGTATGGGTCATACGTTTTCCGAACTCGCGCTGCGGCTTTAGCATTTCCCTATGCTGTTCATTGACGAAAATGACGAGGCCGCCCGACGCTCTCACTTTCTCCATAACTCGGTTCTGACTTTCGCAAAGGCTAAGAGCTGCAGGGTTTCCAAGTAAACCTTCGCTCGTGCAAAAGTCATTGAGCATGTCAATAACAATTACGGCGGTTCGGTCCCCCTCTAGCTTGAGTTTTCGTCCAAATAATTGTCGGTCTGAATATGGGTCCATGCCCTTAGTTTACTCGCTCAACGCGCTGCTTGTGTCTAATTCCTGTGTTGAACAAAAAGTGAATGCCAAAACTTGCTGCTACCGACCGTGCAGTGCTTCGGCCGTGCCATTTGCAGCAGTGATAACAGCCGACAGGTCGATCGAAACAAATTTGCCTTGGCGTAAAACAATACGTTCGCCCACTATGAGGTCGCGGACCGGAGCCCCGGCATAAACCTTCATTAATAACTCCGCCGGTTTTGCTCTTTCGCCCAATGGGATACCCGCGTAATCGATTGACCCAAAGTCGACAATGGCAAGGTCGGCCGGGCGACCAACTGCGAGGCCACCTAGTTCAGGCCAATTTATCGCGCGAGCACCCCCTGCGGAAGTTAAACCCAGAGCCTGGTTCGCACTTAATAAATTTGGTGCACCGCCAAATCGCGCCCGTTGCGCCTGCCATGCGAGCTGGGACTCAAGCAACATCGAACCCCGATCATTTGACGCGGCGCCGTCAACACTGACGGCTAAGCGGTCATTGGCCGCCGCCCAGTCTGCTAACGGTGGAATGTCATAACCCAGTTGCAGGCTGCAACTTGGGCAGTGGACCACACCCACTCCAGCACCGCCTAGCGCAGCAACATCGTTGGTACTTAATCGCGACCCGTGGGCGAACCAATTCCCATGTCGAATTAGTCCAAGACGGCTAGCAAAGTCAAAGGCCGACTCCCCGCCCGCCAACTGCCCTGGCAGAGGATGGAAATGCGTATGGATCCCAACCTCAAACTCGTCTGCGATCTTATTTAGTTCGCGCTGAAATGATCCACCATCATCAATGATCGGCGTAGTCGGGCCGCAGGCCCAACGAAGTCGGTCACTTTGAGGTCGGCTGACAACTTCCCGAGTCCGTGCTAAGGCCACATCTTCTGGCTCCCGCAACCTAGTCAGGTCAACCCCGACTGACTCCAATTGGTCCGCCAACTCACCTTCAAGTCTGGGCGCGCAGCCACGCACGTACAACAAACGCAGACCAATCTTTTCTGCTGCTGAAACCACTGGCGTTACAAAATCAGAACCAACAGGATGGATGTACTCAAATGAGGCCACTGTCGTGCACCCACCAAGGGCTAAAAGGCTCAGCGATGCAAGTGCTGCCGACTCAACATCTGCGGGTGTAAGTCGAGCCCAAGCGCGATACTGAGTCCCAAGCCACCCCAGCAGGCCTCCTGGCGAAGATACTCCCCGAGAGGCTCCCTGAAATAAATGATGGTGCGCCGAAACCGCACCAGGGTAAACTAAGCAGCCATCTGCATCAATGGTCTCCGGGGCATTTGGCGAAGCGCCAGTTCCGATTTCACTAACTTTCCCATCGGAAATAGCTATCCAGCCATTAAGAATCGGAGCACTTGACCAATCAGTCACAATGACTGCAGCATTTTGAACAACCAACTGAACCAATTGCGCCTCTTTCACTGTCGCTTGGTGAAGACTTAATTCGCGCCGCCCGCTCCGCACTGTGAATAATAGCTGCTGACGGTAGGCACAATGCCGATTTCCGCTGGAGCAATGATCAGCACTTCATCAGGGCCTTCGTCACAGCTTGCCTTTGCGTCATTGTCAGCTCGATAGAAACGGGCGTAGCCCACATTCACCAGTTCACTCAAAAGCAAGACCGAAGCGGAGGTTTCTTATGAGCCAACGCGCATCCTTGACCGGTACCGAGCGGAATCGTATGCTATCAACTATTGGACCGGTCCAATCAGGTTGAGATCCGCGGAATGGAGATTTCGGATGGACCGCACTGAGCGGCACGAGAGACTGGCAATGTACGCCCTAGACAGCCCAGCGGCGGACCGCGCCAACGAGATCGGACTGGCCAACGCGGAGTGGTTCCACTCCGCGATTCCACGTAAGCGGATGAAGGAGTTGATGCGTCGCGAGGACATGCCGGCGATCCGCTGGACGGCCTTATGGCTCGGAGTGATGCTCGTGTCTGCCGGACTCGCTATCGCCACTTGGGGAGAGTGGTACGCATTCGTTTTCCTGTTGGTTTACGGCATCCTCTACGGGTCGGGAGGTGACTCGCGTTGGCACGAGACGGGCCATGGCACTCCGTTCGAGACACGCTGGATGAACGTGGTCGTCTACCAGATAGCCTCCTTCATGATGATGCGCGAGCCTACGGTTTGGCGATGGAATCACACCCTTCACCACACCGACACGATCATCGTGGGAATGGATCCGGAGATTCAGGCTATGCGGCCCGCTCGGCTCGCTCGAATCATCGTCAATTTTGCCGGACTGTACGACGTTCCGATGTCATTTAAATTGATGTTCATGCATGCGTTCGGCAGGCTCACTCGCGATGAAGAGATTGCGGTGCCGTCGCAAGAGCAGCACAAGGTGTATCGAACCGCGCGCATTTGGCTGCTGATCTACGCGGCAGTTATAGCAACGAGCATTTTCACTTGGTCGATTCTGCCTCTGCTACTCATCGGAGGGCCCCGAATCTACGCCACCTTCATGCAAGTCACCTATGCACTTACGCAGCATGCGGGGCTGCAGGAGAACACTCTGGATCACCGTCTCAACTGCCGCACTATCAAGATGTGCTGGGTCAACAGATTCATCTACTGGAACATGAACTACCACGTGGAGCACCACATGTTTCCGATGGTTCCTTCGCACAAGCTGCCAGACCTCCACGCGGAAATCAAGCACGACCTTCCCACCATGTACCCGTCGATCTGGGCGGCCTATAAGGAAATCATTCCGGCAGTTTTGCGGCAATTGAAGGACCCGACCTATGGCGTTCGTCGCGAGCTTCCACCGGGCGCGGCGCCATACTACGAGCCGATCCAAACGCCCGCGCCGTAAGTTCTCCACACTCTGAGTTCGAACCCTAGGGAGTAGTGCCATGCCGACGTGGATAGATGCTTGCGGTCTCGAGGACGTCGATGTGGAGGACGTCATTCCCTTTGAGTACGGAGGCATGAAATACGCGCTGTATCGCTCTGAAGACAACGAGTACTTCGCTACGGATGGGCACTGCACCCATGGGAGGCAGTTGCTTTGTGACGGCCTCGTCATGGGAAATGTCATCGAGTGCCCCAAGCACCACGGGCGGTTCGACTACCGCACCGGGGCGCCGATGGGTCCCCCGGTGCTGGAGGCCGTACGCACCTACCCGACCAGGGTCGAAGACGGCCGCGTTCTTATCGACATCGAGTGATCGCCGATGAGTAACACCTGCCTAGTCATCGTCGGCGGATGCGCGTTGGCGATCAGGAAATTGCGCGCCTTAACTCTCTAGGCTAGCCATCACATGCTTGATCCGCGTGTAATCTTCGAACCCGTACATGGATAGATCCTTTCCATAACCAGAGTGCCGGAATCCGCCATGGGGCATTTCAGCCACCAGTGGGATATGGGTGTTGATCCAGACGCAACCGAAATTCAAACCCTTAGCCATGCGCATGGCCCGGCCAAAATCCTTGGTCCAAACCGATGAGGCGAGGCCATAAGGCACGCCATTTGCCCACTTCAAAGCTTCGGCTTCATCAGAGAACTTCTGTACGGTAATCACTGGACCAAAAATCTCGTTCTGGATCATTTCATCATCTTGCTTCAGGTTCGCAATCACGGTCGGCTCGATGTAGTAACCACGGTCACCTTGCCGGTTACCTCCAACAACTACTGAAGCATGGCCCGGGGTGCGCTCGATGAAGCCGAGGACTCGTTCCATCTGGTTGACATTGTTGACGGGGGGAACAAGTGCATCGCCCCCTGGGCCATCAGCAAACGTGGTTAAAGTCGCCTTGGCCTGCTCCGCCAAAGCTGCTACAAAGTCGTCGTAGATGGCAGGGCCGACGATCATGCGTGTTGCTGCGGTGCAGTCTTGGCCTGCATTGAAATAACCCGCTACCGCGAGCCACTCTGCGGCGGCCTCAACATCTGCATCGTCAAAGATCACGACCGGGGCTTTGCCACCAAGTTCTAGGTGGACGCGCTTTACGTCGCGTGCCGCTGATTCAGCCACCTGCATGCCAGCTCGCACTGACCCGGTAATTGCTACCATCTGTGGGGTCTTGTGTTCAACTAATGCACGACCAGTATCGCGATCACCGCATATAACATTCATTACACCCGGCGGCAGTGCGCCGGACTCGGCGATGATCTCGGCCATGCGGATGGTGCTAACCGGAGTGGTATCACTTGGCTTCAGCACCACGGTGTTACCAGCAGCAATTGCCGGTACGTACTTCCAGACCGCCATCATCATTGGGTAGTTCCACGGTGTTACCTGACCAATTACCCCGATTGGCTCACGGCGAATTATTGAGGTGAAGCCCTTGGCGTACTCCCCCGCTGACCGGCCTTCCAGTACCCGGGCGGCGCCGGCGAAGAAGCGGATTTGATCGATCATCGGCGGGATCTCTTCTGAGGCCGTAACTCCTATCGGCTTTCCGGTGTTCTCGCTTTCCAGGGCGACCAATTCATCGGCGTGGGCCTCGAAAGCATCAGCAATTGTCAGGAGTGCTTTTTGTCGCTCCGATGGGGTTGAGTTGCTCCAAATTTCAAAAGCGGCATCGGCCGCTACATATGCGCGGTCCACATCGGTTGCACTTGAGACCGGGGCCGACGCAAAAACTTCTCCGGTAGACGGGTTAATCAGATCACTCGTGCGACCATCGGCCGCATCAACACTTTCACCGTTAACAAAATTGCGCAGGGACCGCTTGCTGCTCACGTGAACTCCGAAGGTTGGGGACAAATAATGTGGATTTGCTGAGATTCCGGCAGCCTAGTACGCAGGCACCGGTTTCGGTAGTCCAAATGCGATAAAGCTGCGGATTTCGTAGTTTTTTTACTAAACACCCACGAATTCGCTTGCCAATACCTGGTATATGGGCCACGATGCTCAATATGTCCACCCGTGAGCGAGGGACCGCCACCCTCGACGATGTCTCCAAGGCCATCATCGAACAGCTCCAGCAGGATGGTCGCCGGCCCTATGCCACCATCGGTAAAGCGGTCGGGTTATCGGAGGCCGCGGTTAGGCAACGGGTTCAAAGGCTCCAAGACACCGGGGTCATGCAAATTGTCGCGATCACCGATCCCGTGCAATTGGGATTCACCAGTGCCGCCATGATCGGGGTGCGCGTCGACGGGGATATTGAGCAAGTCGCTGAAAAGATGGAACTAATGCCCGAGGTTGACTACCTAGTGGTCTGCGCCGGGTCGTTCGACATCTTGGCCGAAGTTATTACCGAAGATGACGACCACTTACTCGAGGTCATCAACAGGCATGTCCGCGGCATACCCGGTGTGCGATCAACCGAGACATTCGTCTACCTAAAACTACGCAAGCAGATCTACACCTGGGGGAAAAGATGACAACCACACCGCAATACGTGACCGAGCCGGGCAATGACCGTATGGCCAAATCAGCGCGCGACCATCTTTGGATGCACTTCACTCGGCACTCCTCCTATTACGAGGGCGGCCACGTACCAGTAATTGTCAAGGGTGAAGGTGCCTATGTCTGGGATGACCAAGGCAAAAAATACTTCGACGGGCTTTCTGGGCTGTTCGTGGTGCAGGTCGGACACGGTCGCCGGGAACTTGCTGCTGCCGGCGCCAAACAAGCCGAAGAACTGGCTTTCTTCCCGATTTGGTCCTATGCACATCCGCGCGCTATTGAACTTGCCGAACGTCTGGCGCATTACGCACCCGGTGATCTAAATCGCGTTTTCTTCACCACTGGTGGTGGTGAAGCTGTCGAAACCGCCTGGAAGCTTGCGAAGCAATTTTTCAAACTCACCGGCAAACCCACGAAGCACAAAGTTATCAGTCGAGCTATCGCCTACCACGGAACTCCGCAGGGTGCCTTGTCCATCACCGGTATCCCGGACGCGAAAATCCCATTTGAACCACTTGTTCCAGGCGCGGTTAAAGTGCCGAATACCAACTTCTATCGCGCCGAGGAGGAGTACCGACACGACGAGAAACTTTTTGGCATGTGGGCCGCAAATCGCATTGCCGAAGCCATCGAATTCGAAGGCCCTGACAGCGTCGCCGCGGTCTTCGTTGAGCCTGTGCAGAACTCCGGGGGTTGCTTCCCTCCACCACCTGGGTACCTGGAGCGGGTGCGCGAGATTTGCGATCAATACGACGTCTTGATGGTAGCCGACGAAACGATCACCGCATTCGGACGCATCGGTGACATGTTCGCGATGAATCGCTTTGGAGTTACCCCGGACATCATCACCTGCGCCAAGGGCATGTCATCTGGCTACTCCGCCATCGGTGCCATGATTGCAAGTGAGCGACTCTTCGAGCCCTTCAAACATGGAACCACGTCATTCCTACACGGCTACACCTGGGGTGGCCATCCGGTTGCGGCCGCCGTGGCACTGGCGAACCTTGATGTTTTCGAGTCCGAGGGCATTAACGAGCATGTGTTGGCGAATGAAGGCAACTTCCGGCGCACCCTCGACAAATTAAATGACCTACCGATTGTCGGCGATGTCCGTGGAGCCGGCTACTTCTACGGAATCGAACTAGTTAAGGACAAAGTCACCCGCGAGACATTCAATGACGATGAAGCCGAACGACTTCTTCGTGGGTTCTTGTCAAAAGCATTATTCGATAACGGGCTCTACTGCCGGGCCGATGACCGCGGCGATCCGGTAGTGCAACTCGCTCCCCCGCTCACCTGCGGGCAAAAAGAGTTCGACGAAATAGAAGGCATCTTGCGCTCGGTGCTAACCGAAGCTTGGTCAGTGCTGTGAGCCCCGCAGAGTTACCAGCCCCTGGTTCCACCGAGCGAACAAGGGGGCGCCGAATACCGGAGAATTCGGTAACCGAGACCGCTGCTTTGCATCAGGTACTTGACGCTGGCCTGGTCGCACACCTTGCCGTGGTCGACGAAGCCGGGCAGCCATATGTACTCCCGGTCGCGTACGCCCGGCGTGGTGAGCAAGTACTTTTTCACGGTTCCACCGGCTCAAGGCTTTTCCGGGGGCTGGCGGCCGGGCAGCCCACCTGCCTAACCGTCACCTTGCTCGACGGGCTAGTTCTAGCACGAAGTGCTTTCGAATCGAGCATGAACTATCGCTCGGCCATGATCCTTGGTGTAGCTACTCAATTACGCGGTGACGATGAACTCGATGCGCTGGAATGTATCACCGAGCATCTGTTACCCGGGCGCTGGTCGGAGTGCCGTCACCCATCAGCTAAAGAGCGGGCCGCAACCTTGACGCTCGCCCTTGACCTAAACGAATGTTCGGTCAAGATCCGAACTGGTGGGCCCGATGATGATCCCGCGGATTTACTTGATCCGGTTTTCAGTCAAATCTGGGCGGGTGAAGTACCCCTTCAGTCAGTGTTCGCCGCTCCGGTCGCCGACGAGAACACCCCAACGACCACCAACGTGCCCGAGTACATAACCAAATGGCAACGCTCGTGACCCGAAGTCCCGCCGAACTATCACTTTGGTGGAATACCCTGCCCTCCGAACTTTTAGCACCTATCGGGTCTCCGCTCCCCGGCGATACAGTTGCCGATATCGCGATAGTTGGCGCTGGCTACACCGGACTCTGGACGGCTTACTACCTACTCAAGGCTGATCCCACTTTAAGGGTTGCCATCGTGGACGCCAATTACGCTGGATTTGGTGCGAGCGGTCGCAATGGAGGTTGGGTCTCAGCTCTTTTCCCCGCGGGGTTGAACGCCCTGGCCCGGGCCAGTTCGCGGTCGGACGCCGTGCGCATGAAACGCGCGATGTTTGAGACGGTGGCTGAAATCGGGAGGGTCGCAACCGCGCAGGCTTGGGATATTGAGTGGGAACAGGGCGGTACCGTCGTACTCGCGCGCACACCACTACAGCTGGAAAGTGCCCGAGCCGAAATAGCCGACTACCGCTCCTGGGGTTTTGGTGAAGACGACTACGCCCTACTCAATGCAAACGAGGCAAAAGCCCGGGTCAACGCCACCGACGTACTTGGCGCAACTTTCACGCCCCACTGTGCAGCGATTAACCCAGCTCGATTGGTGCGAAATTTAGCGCGCACCGTCGTATCAATGGGCGCTGAACTTTATGAGGAGACCCCGGTAACGGCAATCGAACCCGGAGTTTTGCGAACGGCCAGTGGTTCGGTGCGCGCCGAAGTCATCGTGCGGGCGACTGAGGGCTACACCCCTTCCCTAACGGGTGAAAAACGCACCCTAGTTCCTGTCTATTCGCTGATGCTTGCAACCGAACCACTTAGTGATCTCGTTTGGGAGACCATTGGCTTGCAGGCCCGCGAAACTTTTAGCGATGGGCGCCACTTAGTCATTTATGGGCAACGCACAGCCGACGGCCGAATAGCCTTCGGTGGACGCGGCGCCCCGTATTTTTTTGGCTCCAAGATCACCGCGGATCAAGATCGCAACGCGCAGGTGCACGCGGGGCTCTGGCGGGTCCTGACCGATCTCTTTCCAGTAATTAGTGATGCCCGTGTCACCCACACTTGGGGTGGCCCCCTTGGCATAGCGAGGGACTGGTGGGCATCCTGCGGATTTGATCGAAACACCGGCCTCGCCTGGGCCGGTGGTTATGTGGGCGACGGTGTCGCGACCACGAATTTGGCTGGCCGCACTTTAGCCGAATTGATCACCGGAGAGGCGATGGGTTCATCTGACATTACGAGCCTGCCTTGGGTTAACCACCGCTCTCCCAAGTGGGAGCCGGAGCCGATGCGCTGGCTGGCTACCAACTTGGCGCTCCGGGCCATCACCAGTGCCGATGAGATTGAAAACCGCACCGGGCGACCATCCCGCCGTGCCGCGTTCTTGGCGAGCAAAACTGGCCACTAGGTCGACAGGATTGTATCCAATCTGCTAAATTGAATCCAATACGTACCCGTACCCCTACCGGGACATCGCACCCAAGCCAGAAAGCCAGGAGCAGCAATGACCAAGTCACCGCAGCACCCCTTTGAACTCTTCGCGATCGATCACCTACTTTCCGAGGAGGAGAAGTCAATCCGTGATGTCGTCCGGACATACGTGGACGAGCAGATCAAGCCGCGGATAGCTGATTGGTTCGAAACCGGTGAAATACCAGCCCGGGAGCTCGCACTAGAACTGGGTGGGCTCGGAGTTTTGGGGATGCACTTGGAAGGGTACGACTGCGCCGGTACCTCGGCGGTGGCATATGGCTTGGCCTGCCTTGAGCTAGAGGCAGGCGACTCGGGACTGCGCTCATTAGTCAGTGTGCAGGGATCCTTAGCGATGTACGCCATCCACGCCTTTGGCTCAGAGGAGCACAAGTCAACGTGGCTGCCGCCAATGGCTGCAGGCGCGGCCATTGGTTGCTTTGGACTCACCGAGGCAGACTTTGGGTCCAACCCATCGGGTATGCGCACTAACGCCAAGCGCGATGGCGATGATTGGATCCTCAACGGCTCGAAAATGTGGATTACCAATGGGAATGTTGCTGATGTTGCCGTGGTTTGGGCGCAAACCGACGACGGTATTCGCGGCTTCGTGGTGCCCACCAACTCCCCCGGCTTCGTGGCCAACGAGATCCACAAGAAGATGTCGTTGCGCGCATCAGTGACAAGTGAATTGGTATTCACTGATATCAGGTTGCCTGGTGATGCAATTCTTCCCGGCGTCAAGGGGCTCAAAGGCCCACTGTCCTGCCTCAATGAAGCCAGATTTGGCATTATCTTCGGCACCATGGGCGCTGCACGAGACTGTCTGGAGACCGCTATCTCCTACTCAATTGATAGGGAGCAATTCGACAAGCCAATTGCTGGTTTCCAACTCACCCAAAAGAAACTCGCTGATATGGCACTTGAACTGGGTAAAGGCACCTTGCTCGCATTGCACCTTGGGCGGCTTAAAGATCAGCACCTCATCCGCGCAGAGCAGGTAAGCGTAGGAAAGTTGAACAACGCACGCGAAGCCTTGAATATTGCGCGGGAATGCCGCGGCATTCTTGGTGGTAACGGCATCACCCTTGAGTATCCGATAATCCGACACATGAACAACCTCGAGTCGGTGTATACCTACGAGGGCACAAACGAGATGCACACCCTCGTAGTAGGTGAGGCGCTTACCGGACTAGCGGCTTACCGCTAATGCCCGGTGCACTGGACGGAGTGCTGGTAGCAGATTTCTCGCGCGTGCTGGCGGGGCCATACGCTTCGATGCTGCTCGCTGACCTTGGAGCCACTGTGATCAAGGTAGAACGACCAGGCGCCGGGGATGACACTCGAGCCTGGGGGCCCCCTTATGCACCCGATGGGCAATCTACATATTTCCATGCCGTCAACCGCAATAAGCGATCACTCGCACTAGATATCGGCGCACCCAAAGACCAACTGATCGCCCAAAACTTGGCAAAGCGCGCCGACATCGTCCTGGAAAATTTCAAGCCCGGGGCCCTAGCCCGTTACGGTCTTGACTACCAAGCTGTCAGCTCAACGAACCCCGCTGTCATCTACTGCTCGATTAGTGGGTTCGGACCGGGTGCGGGCGCCGAGTTGCCAGGGTATGACCTACTCGTGCAAGCAATGGGTGGGTTGATGAGCATCACCGGTAGTAGCGAACCCACCAAAGCCGGAGTTGCAGTCGTTGATGTTCTAACCGGCTTACACGGGGCGGTTGCCATGCTCGCAGCCTTGCGTCACCGCGAACTAACCGGGCAAGGTCAAAACATCGAGGTTTCGCTCTTGTCCAGCCTTTTGTCCTCGCTTGTTAATCAGGCGTCTGGGTACGTTGGCGCTGGGGTGGTGCCTACTTACATGGGTAATGCACATCCATCGATTTCACCCTACGAGGTTTATCAAAGCGCCGACCGGCCAATTGTTATTGCGGTCGGAAATGACGGGCAATTCGCGGCACTTGCCGGAGCCATTAGTAGGCCTGGACTTGCGAGTGATCCGCGCTTCGTAACAAACCCCTTGCGGGTCACAAATCGCTCAGCATTGGCGATCGAATTGACCGCGGTTTTGGAAACCCACGGCGCCGAACATTGGCAACGGATCATCACTGCTGCCGGGGTGCCATGTGGTCCGATCAACGACATCTCCCAAGCGTTCAACCTAGCCACCGAACTTGGGCTTAACCCCATCGCCGTGATCAACAAGAACGGTGAGTCAGTTGCTCAGGTCGCAAACCCGGTCCACTATTCAGCGACCCCGGTCACCTACCGCCTCGCACCCCCTACCGTTGGCCAAGATAACTCGGCTCTAATCGCCGAATTTGGCCTCGGATGAGAGCCAAACCCAGGACAACTCAAGAAGAAGTCCTCGCCCTGCTGCGCGTGGAGATCCTTAGCGGGAGCCTGCAACCTGGTCAGCAGATCGTGCAGGATCTCCTCGCCGAGAAATTCGGGGTGAGCAGAGTACCTCTCCGTGAGGCACTGAAAATTTTAGAGGGTGAAGGGCAAGTTACCCACCACCGTCACCGAGGATACTTCGTTGCCGAGTTGAGCATCAACGACCTGCACGAGGTGTATCGCCTTCGCGCCATACTTGAGCGTGAAGCCGTGACAGCCGCGGTCTCGAATATCACCGATCGCGATCTTATAGCCATTTCTGGGCTCGCGGCGCAAGTACGAAAAGCTACAAAAAGTAGCGAGGTACTTGCCATCACGGCCGCCAATCGAGCCTTTCATTTCGCAATATTTGAACTTAGTGAAATGCCAAGATTGGTTCGCCTACTTCGCCAACTTTGGGATGCCACCGACGTTTACCGCTCGGTCTATTTCACGCAGGCCGCGAACCGGGAGCGGATATTGATCGAGCATGATGAAATTCTCAACGCATTAAGCGAACGCAGTGTGGACCGCACGATTAAGTGGCATGACACCCATCGCAAAAACTCGGTCGCAAGCGTCAGTGCTGTGATAGCCGGTTAATCAGCGCTGCTACCCCGCTGCAGCAATGGGGTGATGGCTTCGAGAACCGCGATATCTTCGATCGTGCTCGGGATCACAACCTCACGCCCATCTGCGATACCCCGCATGGTGGCGCGCAAAATTTTGCCCGACCGGGTTTTGGGTAGGGCTGGGACAATTACAACTTCCTTCAGCGCAGCGACCGGGCCGATCTCATCGCGAACCGCGGCGACAATTGTTTTGCGTAGATCTTTTGGATCAACTTCGACTCCGGCTTTTAGCACCACAAAGGCCCGTGGAATTTGGCCTTTTAGCTCATCATGGACGCCGATGACGGCACATTCAGCCACCATCTCATTGGCTGCAACGACTGCCTCCAGCGAACCGGTTGAAAGCCGGTGCCCGGCAACGTTGATCACATCATCGGTGCGCCCCATTACGTACAGATATTTCTCGTCATCGAAATATCCACTATCACCAGTGGTGTAGTAACCAGGGAATGCACTCAGATAAGAATCAATAAAGCGCTGATCATCGCCCCACAAAGTCGGCAGGGTGCCAGGCGGCATTGGGAGTTTGATGACAATTGCACCCTCGGCCCCTTCGTGCTGCTCCTTTCCTCCACCGTCAAAGATCTTCACCACATAACCAGGGACGATGATGCTCGGTGAACCTGGCTTAATCGGCATCGGATCTAAGCCCTGAAGGTTAGAAGCAATAGGCCAACCACTTTCAGTTTGCCACCAGTTGTCGACAACCGGGATATGAAGATGCTCGCTGGCCCACTCGAAGGTACTCGGGTCCAGGCGTTCCCCAGCCATAAAAAGAGTGCGCAATGACGTTACGTCGTACTCCTTAAGAAGCGAAGCGGCAGCATCTTCCTTGCGAATAGCCCGAATCGCGGTTGGAGCTACAAAAAGACCATTCACTCGATATTCCGCTATTACCCGCCAAAATGACCCTGCATCAGGGGTTCCGACCGGCTTGCCTTCGTACATCACCGTGGTCGCGCCGCAAATCAGTGGTGCATACACGATGTACGAGTGACCGACCACCCAACCGATATCAGATGCAGCCCACCAAACATCGCCCGGGCCCATTCCATAGACGTTCTGAAATGACCAAGCCATCGCTACCGCGTGCCCGCCATTGTCGCGCACCACACCTTTTGGCCTTCCGGTCGTGCCGGAGGTGTAGAGAATATAAAGGGGGTCGGTAGCCTGCACAGGTACTGGCTCATGCCTGGTGGCAGTAGCGAGTAAGTCATGCCATTCGACTTCACGCTCACCTAAAACGGCGGGTGCCTGCGGGCGCTGAAGTACCACAACCGCGGTTGGCTGATGTTTCGCGAGGTGAATTGCCGCTTCGATAATCGGTTGATATTCGACGATCCGACTTGGTTCAATCCCGCACGACGCACTCACAATTACGATTGGTTCGGCATCGTCAATTCGGGCCGCAAGTTCTGCCGCGGCAAACCCGCCAAAAACCACCGAGTGCACCGCACCCAATCTGGCACAGGCGAGCATCGCAATCGCGGCTTCAGGAACCATCGGCATGTAGATGAGCACCCTGTCGCCCTTATGCACCCCGAGGCTGGCGAGGCCACCGGCAAAAAGGGAAACCTGGTCGAGTAGTTCGCGATAGGTGAGAGCTCTCTTGCTACCGGTTAGTGGGCTGTCATATAAAATCGCTATCTGCTCACCTCGACCGGATGCAACATGCCGGTCAAGGGCATTCGCGCAGGTGTTCAGGACCCCATCTGGATACCAGCGGTACAGCGGCGCATGTGTTTCGTCAAGAATCTCCACCGGTGAGTTAATCCACTCAATTTGATTTGCCGCCTCGCGCCAAAACTCAACCGGATCTGATTCCCATCGCTGGCGAACCTCCTGGTAAGAAACCATTGACACCCCCCGTTGACCGGAGCTATATGTTACTTGTGCTACTTATTTGTCGCACCACTTTTCGGGTTTCGGTCTTGAATCGCACTCGATGCCGCACCACTTACAATTTTTACAGCCACCGCGATAAATGCGATATCTATGGCCATTTGCAGCATTGCCACTGACCTCGCGGCAGTTGTGACTGGGGTAATATCACCGAAACCTACCGTTGCCAATACCGTAACTGCGAAATAAAAAGCGGAGAACCTAGTAAGTACTTCGGTGAATGAATCCGGATTCGCCTGCGACATCAGGTCATAGGTAACCGCGAAAATCGCCAGGAACATGGTGGCCACTAAAATCAGTGCCTCACCCGCCTGGATGTTCGGGTACTTAGATTTACGGATGCGTCGCAACTGCAGTCGGAAGTACCAGATATAAATAACCAAAACCAAGATGATGGCCCCTAATGGGATCCAGATTGCCCCATCGACACTATTCGGAACAAATGCGACTATCGCAGCAATGAATATGATCCCGAGCAAAGTCCGAAGGATTGATTGAACGATGACTTTAAATTTCTCCCAGGTACTTAGGTCATCGGAAAATGAAGGAATTGGGTTAACGTTTTCACTAGGTATCATCGTCATCGCACAATTGTGGCAGACTTGATCCCGATCACGAACTTATTGCAAGTTGTGTCGGTTAAGTTGTGGCGGCGGCCAACTGGCCGCACGCACCGTCAATTTCACGACCCCTAGTGCCCCGCACGGTAACAGCCAAGCCGCGGTCTCGAAGGATTCGGACAAAAGTCTCCTCATCGGCCGGGCGGGAGGCAGTCCAAATTGAGCCTGGGGTCGGATTCAATGGAATCAGGTTTACGTGCACCAAGTGACCCACCAATAAATCGGCTAGGAGTTCAGCCCGCCACGCTTGGTCGTTGATATCCCGGATGAGGGCGTACTCAATGCTTATCCGCCGATGGGTTCGATCGGCGTACTCCCAAGCAGCGTTCAGCACCTCCGCCACCGGCCACCGGGTATTGACTGGCACCAGTGTGTTTCGCAACTCATCATC
>JBIIOU010000119.1:0-6321 GCA_044336815.1 Candidatus Nanopelagicales bacterium
CTAGCCCTTACTTGCTGAAAGCAGCAGCGTCGCGACGTCGACAACCTCGACGCCGGCAGCGCCACCCTCTTGCTGCCGGGTGGTCACCGCGTCATTGAGCATCACCGAACAGAACGGGCAAGCAACGGCAATCTTGGCGGCCCCCGTCGCGATGGCCTCATCCCCACGATTCATGTTGACCTTCGTGCCGATTTTTTCTTCCATCCACATGCGCGCTCCACCGGCGCCGCAACAGAACGACTTATCGCCGTGGCGTTCCATCTCGACACGGTCAACGCCGGTTGCATCAATGAGATCACGTGGTGGCACATAGACCTTGTTGTGACGCCCGAGATAGCAAGGGTCGTGGTAGGTGACCTTTTCTTCGACCTTGGTGACCGGCGTCAACCGTCCAGCCTTTACTAGGTCGTTGAGCAACTGCGTGTGGTGCACGACCTCGTAGTTACCACCAAGTTGCGGGTATTCACGTTTTAGTGTGTTCAAGCAATGAGGGCAGGTGACGACGATCTTCTTCGCCTTGATCTCATTTAGTACTTCAACATTTTGCATGCCCTGCATTTGGAACAAGAACTCATTACCAGCGCGGCGGGCCGGATCCCCGGTGCAGGTTTCGCCTTCGCCGAGCACCATGAAATTAACGCCGGCAATATGCAGTAGTTCTGCAACAGCCTTGGTGGTGCGCTTTGCTCGGTCTTCGAATGCGCCGGCGCAGCCAACCCAAAATAGATAGTCGACACCCTCGGGGATAACGTCCTCACCATTCATCCCAAAGACATTGACCTCAAAGTCGACCTCGCTGATCCAGGCATTGCGATCGGAGGCGTTCATACCCCAGGGGTTGCCCTTGGCTTCAATGTTCTTGAACATGCCATTCAACTCACTGGGGAAGTCACTGGCGATCATCACCTGATTGCGTCGCATATCGGCGATGTGATCAATGTGCTCGATGTCTACCGGGCACTGATTGACGCAGGCGCCGCACATCGTGCAACTCCAAAGCGCCGCTTCATCAATGATCGGCAAGTCAAGGCCGGTGGTGCGGTGGCCGTCGAAGGTGTAGCCGTCGTCACCTGCATGCTCGCTGCCCTCCCGTGAGCCAATGAAAGGCCTTTGCACCTCGCCTTGTACCTCGGGCGAGACATATGCGAGGGCTTCGGGGATGAGCTCACCTGGCTCGGCTTGCTTACCCTGGTACTTGTCAAATAGTCGCCCTGCTTCCAAATATGGAGCCGAGGCAAATAGATTTTCACGCAGATCCATGATCAGGAGTTTGGGGCTGAGGGGTTTGCCGGTGTTCCAGGCTGGGCACTGCGACTGGCAGCGGCCACACTCGGTGCAGGCCATGAAGTCGATGTAGTTCTTCCAGGTGAAGTCTGAGATGTGGCCTTTACCAAATAGCGCGTCATCGGGTGGGTCTTCAAAGTTGACCGGGGCACCCTTGTAATAGATGGGTAGCAACGGGCCAAGGGCATCGGGCCGGCGCGAGGTGTAGACATTCACCGGAGCGGTGGCGATGTGTAGATGCTTGGAATGCAGCACGATCAATAGGAAGACGAGTACCACACCGATCTGGAGCCAGATGCCGATTGTCTCGACAAGCACCAGGGTTTCTTCATTCAGGCCGGAGAACCATGAACCGACCCAGTCGGAGAAAAATGCGCCACTTTCAAAAGGCAGGTTGCCAAGTGCCGCCTGCGCACCGCGGTAGAGGAACAGCGTCCAGACCACATTGAAGATCATGAACAAAATAAGCCAGGCACCCTTGGTGTGGCTGCCAAAGAATCGGGAGGCGCGACCTTCCTTGGCTGGGTTATTGGTCAGGCGAATAATCGCGAACAAACCAATGCCGACAAGAACTAAAACCCCGAATAGATCCTCCAGGAATCCAACGAGCGGCCAGGTGCCAATTACTGGAATGGCGAAGTCAGCCACGAATAGGGCGCCGTAGGCCTCCAAGATCGTGAGGCCGAGAACTAAGAAACCCCAGAATGCAAATACGTGCGCAACCCCAGGCACTGCCCACTTAAGTAGCTTGCGCTGCCCAAGTACCTCGGTTGCTTCGGCCTCTACTCGGCGGGGAGCATTCTTAGTGCGGCCCACCGCCGCCTTGCCGGTACCAACCAGGGTGAATAGGAATAGCCCGCGCTTAGCCGCCAGCCCGAGAAGGACAACAGTGAGTATTACTCCGACAACAGCGCGAAGAAGCACGGCACCTCCATGCAGAAATGAATCCAGTCAGCAACAGTGTTAGGTGTTGAGCGTAGTGGAGTCAGATCACCACGGCAGTCGGAACTTGCCCAATAGCGACTAACGCCACATCCTGCAGGCTTTCGGGGTGGGCCTTCGCATAAGTGGTTAGGTCCTCGATCATTTGCGGGGCCCAGAACATCCTTAGGTGGGTAGAAACTGCCTCGATCGCCGCTAATTGGTGGAGGTGGCTGCAGTTCGAGGTGATTTCATTTACCATGCGCACCAGGGCGGCGGTTGCGTCCTCATGAACCTCCGTATGCAGTTCTTCTAGGCCGAGTTCGTGGGCTGAGGCAACTCCACCGGCTTCGAGAGTTGGCCGTACTTCAACAGCCGTGACCTTGTACTCTGGGCAGTTGGTGGCCCAATCAGAATATTCGGTGGTAACCACGTTGGCTCCGCTGATCGGGAAGTGAAAAGTCGTGTAGACGA
Organism: Candidatus Nanopelagicales bacterium; assembly: GCA_044336815.1. GTDB lineage: Bacteria > Actinomycetota > Actinomycetes > S36-B12 > S36-B12. The sequence continues at coordinate 2,680 of JBIIOU010000119.1, forward strand.
CGCCGGGAGGCACTCGCTCAGAGATTCGCGCGCGCAATTTAGTCTTTCCGACGCGGCTGGCGAGTTCGACCCAGGTGCCATCGGCTACTCCCCTGAGTTCTGCGTCTGATTCATGAATATCCAAAAAGTCTTCGGACTGCCAAGTCACATTTGCGGTCCGCCTAGTTTGTGCGCCGACGTTGTATTGGCTCACGGCGCGGCCCGTGGTGAGGAGTAGCGGGTACCGCCTTGTTGAGCGCTCAGGGGTAGGCATGTAGGGGGTTTCAATGAACCGACCCTCACCGCGGGTGAATTCACCAACGTGCATTGTCGGTGTGCCTTCGGGGTGCTCGGCATTGCAAGGCCATTGGATGCTGCCCAATTCATCTAGTTTCGCGAACGAGACCCCGGCAAAAGTCGGGGTGATCTGCGCTATTTCATCCATGATCTCGGATGCATTGTTGTAGTGCATCGGATAACCGAGGGCTTTTGCGAGATCGCAGGTGACCTCCCACTCTGACTTTCCGGTACGGCTTGCCATGATTGGGCGCACTCTGTTTATGCGTCGCTCGGCATTGGTGAATGTTCCGTCCTTCTCCAGGAAAGAGGTACCCGGGAGGAAGACATGTGCGAAGGCAGCGGTCTCATTGATGAAGAGATCTTGCACGATTACCAACTCCATGGCGGCGAGTGCATTGGTGACATGTGTGGTGCTTGGATCAGACTGCGCGATATCTTCGCCCTGAATATAAATACCGCGGAAACTACCGACAACTGCGGCGTCGAGCATATTCGGGATGCGCAGCCCAGGGGCCGATTGCAGTTCGCGCCCCCAAAGCGTCTCGAATTGCTCGCGCACGGTGTCGTCAGAAACATGACGGTAGCCGGAAAATTCATGCGGGAAGGAACCCATGTCGCAGGCCCCTTGCACGTTATTTTGCCCGCGTAAGGGATTCACGCCAACGCCAACGCGTCCAATGTTGCCGGTGAGCATGGCCAAATTTGCCATACCAATCACCATCGTTGAGCCTTGGCTGTGCTCGGTAACTCCAAGCCCGTAGTAGATCGCGGAGTTTGGGCCGGCGGCATAAAGTCGGGCCGCACCCCTTATCTCCTCGGCTGGCACCCCAGATTCTTTAGCCACCGACTCCGGGCTGTTTTCAGGCAGGTTGATGAACTCCGCCCACGCTGCGAATGACTCGTCATCACAGCGACTAGCCACGAACTCCTCGTCGAATAGCCCTTCGGTAAAGATTACGTGAGCTAAAGCATTGACGACAGCAACATTGGTACCGGGTTGCAGTGGCAGGTGATAGTCGGCTTCGATGTGGGGTGAGCGCACCAGATCGGTGCGCCTTGGGTCAACCACTATCAGTTTTGCACCGGCGCGCAGGCGGCGTTTCATGCGTGAGCCAAATACCGGATGGGCGTCGGTCGGGTTGGCGCCGATGACCAAGATGACATCGGTCTCTTCAACCGACTTGAAGTCTTGGGTGCCGGCTGAGGTACCGAAGGTTTGCTTGAGACCGTAACCGGTTGGTGAGTGGCAAACCCGGGCACAGGTATCAACATTGTTGTTACCGAATGCGGCGCGCACAAGTTTTTGAACCACATACACATCTTCGTTAGTACATCTCGATGAGGTGATGCCGCCGATACTGTCGATACCGTGCTCCGCCTGAATTGCCTTGAGCTTTTTGGCCGCGTAACCGATCGCCTCGTCCCAAGTTACTTCCTGCCAAGGGTCGGTGATGGATTCGCGAATCATCGGATTAAGCACGCGATCTGGATGAGAGGCGTAGCCAAAAGCAAAGCGACCTTTAACGCACGAGTGCCCTTCATTTGCCCCACCATCCTTATAGGGCACCATTCGAACAAGTTCGTCACCGCGCATTTCGGCCTTGAAGGTGCATCCAACACCGCAGTAGGCGCAGGTGGTCAGCACGGTTCGAGTAGGCATACCAAGTTCAATTACGGCTTTTTCCTGCAGGGTTGATGTTGGGCACGCCTGCACACAGGCTCCGCATGAAACACATTCACTCTCAAGGAAATTGAGGCCTCCGGGGCTGACCTTGGAATTAAAACCCCTGCCCTCAATGGTGAGTGCGAATGTGCCCTGAACTTCACTGCACGCACGCACGCAGCGGCTACAAACGATGCACTTGCTTTCATCGAAAGAGAAATAAGGATTACTGTCGTCGGTCGGTGCGTCTAAGTGGTTCTCACCGGCGTACCCGTATCGCACATCGCGTAACCCAACTACGCCCGCCATATCCTGTAGTTCGCAGTCGCCATTGGCCGGGCAGGTTAGGCAATCAAGTGGGTGGTCAGAGATGTAAAGCTCCATAACCCCGCGGCGCAACCGATCAATTTTTGGCGAAGTTGTGTGAACCCGCATTCCCTCTTCGCACGGGGTAGTGCAGGAAGCGGGCGTGCCCTTCTTACCGTCAATTTCTACCAGGCACAGGCGGCATGACCCGAATGGTTCGAGTGAATCGGTGGCGCAGAGTTTCGGGATGGGGATCCCGGCCTCGCTCGCAGCGCGCAGCACTGAGGTGCCTGCGGGCACGGATACCCGGTGACCGTCAATCTCGACAGCGACGGTGGCTTCAGCGCTCTTTCTCGGGGTGCCGTAGTCCAGTTCTCGCATGATTGTCATTTTTGAAAATCCTCCGGGAATTGGCGAAGTGCACTTAGCACTGGCATCGGTGTTAATCCGCCCATGGCACACAGTGAACCATCGGTCATTAAGTCGCACAAGTCATTGAGGAGGTCAAGATTTGCAGTCCGATCGATGTTGTTTATGACTTTGTCTATGACCTCGACGCCGCGCACCGATCCAACTCTGCAAGGCGTGCACTTGCCGCATGACTCTTTCGCGCAAAACTCCATCGCGAAGCGCGCCTGCTGCGCCATGTCTACTGAGTCATCGAACACAACGATGCCCCCGTGCCCGAGCATGCCGCCGGCGGCCAGGAGCGCTTCGTAATCCATGGCCACTTCTAGCCCGTCGGCCGGAAAGTACGCACCGAGTGGTCCACCGACTTGCACCGAGCGCACCGGTCGACCTGAGCGGGTGCCGCCCCCATAGGTATGTACGAGCTCATGGAGGCTAATACCGAAGGCGCGTTCGACGATGCCACCGCGGGCAATGTTGCCGGCTAGTTGAAATACCTGGGTACCGCGTGAGCGGTCCGAGCCCAAGGCTTGGTAGGCCGCCGCCCCCTGAGCCATGATCATTGGCACGGATGCCAATGTCAGTACATTGTTGACGATGGTGGGCTTACCGAAAAGGCCGTTCAGTGCTGGAATTGGTGGCTTAGCGCGCACCATCCCACGTTTACCCTCAAGGCTTTCGAGCATCGCGGTTTCTTCGCCACAGACATAGGAGCCCGCACCAACTCGTACCGAAATATCAAAAGTCTTACCGCTGCCAAGTACGTCGGTGCCGAGCATCCCGTATTCACGCGCGCTCAGTAAGGCGGCGTTCATGGTGGCAATTGCATCCGGGTATTCGGATCTGATGTAGATCAGGCCTTTGGTCGCTCCACCTGCAATGCCGGCGATAGTCATACCTTCGATAAGAGTGAACGGATCACCCTCCATCAACATGCGGTCGGCAAAGGTGCCGCTGTCACCTTCATCGGCGTTGCAGCAGACATA
>JBIIOU010000014.1:0-23716 GCA_044336815.1 Candidatus Nanopelagicales bacterium
CAGAGAACCTAGCGTCAAATTCATTCGGGACGACGCGTATGGCAAGTACTCTGATGTCATCTGGTAGCGCCCGGTTAATCCGCCAGGTATCTAAGTCGGTTGGCCAATTGCTCACATCAACGTGGGCTACCTGGCCGCGAGCGTGCACACCCGCGTCGGTGCGCCCCGCGCACGTGATCTCAACCTCAGCGCCAACTAAGTTCGCGATCATCTCCTCAAGGACACCTTGCACTGTGCGCAGTTCGCGTTGCCGCGCCCAGCCGGCAAATTCCCGACCGTCGTAGGCGACATCCAGCCGGATACGGGTCATCGGGTCAAGATGAAACAGCCCGCTACCGGAAGATCCGGCGGCGGGCTGCTGCAAAGCATGATGTTCGGTCAGGACTTCTCCGACGCCGATTCAGCAGCACTCTCTTCGTCAGCAACTTCAACAGGAGCAGCTGACTCAACAGGTGCAACTGACTCAACAGGTGCAGCTGACTCAACAGGTGCAGCTGGGCCCGCCGTCTTTGCGGCGCGCTTGGTCGCAGCTGTTGCTTCGGCAATAACCTGCTCGGTCAACGGCTCAACCAATTCGATGACGGCCATAGGCGCGTTATCGCCCTTGCGGGGCCCGATCTTGGTGATTCGGGTGTAGCCGCCTGTGCGAGTCGCGAAACTCGGCCCAATCTCAGTGAACAGCGTGTGCACGACTGACTTATCGCGGACCACCGTCAACACCCGTCGCCGTGCATGAAGATCTCCACGCTTGGCAAAAGTGATTAACCGCTCGGCCAAAGGTCGTAGGCGCTTAGCCTTGGCCTCCGTCGTGGTGATCTTGCCGTGCTCAAACAACGCGGTTGCCAAGTTGGCCAGCATTAGCCGCTGATGGGCCGGGCTCCCGCCCAGACGAGGACCCTTAGTTGGCGTAGGCATTGTGCTTCTCCTGTCGAAATGCGTTCAGTGGTTACAGCTGGATTAAAGTTGCTCATCCTCGGCAAAGGCCGAGTCATCTTCGACGATTTCTTCAACAACTAGTGCTGGCTGAGCAACTTCGACCAACGCTGCTGGCTCGAAATCGTCATCGTCGTAATCATCATCCTCGTAGTAGACGGCTGCACCTGGATCAAATCCAGGCGGGCTGTCCTTGAGCCCTAAGCCTAAGCTGATGAGCTTGACCTTTACTTCGTCAATTGACTTGGAGCCGAAGTTGCGGATGTCGAGTAGGTCAGCTTCGCTGCGGGTGATTAGTTCGCCCACAGTGTGGATGCCCTCACGCTTTAGGCAATTGTATGAACGAACCGTCATATCAAGCTGCTCGATCGGCGTCGACAACTGCTCAGCAACGAACGAGTCGGTCGGCGACGGGCCGATGTCGATACCTTCAGCCTCGAGGTTGAGTTCGCGCGCCAAACCGAACAGTTCAACCAGAGTCTTACCGGCCGATGCAATCGCATCGCGTGGGCGCATGGACTGCTTTGTCTCAACATCAATTACCAACTTGTCGAAGTCGGTGCGCTGCTCAACGCGAGTGGCCTCAATCTTGTAGGTGACCTTGAGCACCGGTGAGTAGATCGAGTCAACCGGGATCCGGCCGATCTCCTGACCGGCCTGCTTGTTCAAAGTTGCCGAGACATAACCGCGGCCACGCTCCACCACGAGCTCAATCTCGAGCTTGCCCTTGCCATTTAAAGTTGCAATATGCAGGTTGGGGTTATGCACTTCAACGCCCGCGGGTGGCTGGATATCAGCGGCTGTTACATCGCCGGGGCCCTGCTTGCGCAGATACATAACAACTGGCTCATCATGTTCGCTCGAAACCACAAGCTGTTTGATGTTGAGAATTACCTCGGTGACATCTTCCTTGACACCGGGAATCGTCGTGAACTCATGAAGGACACCATCGATGCGCAGACTCGTCACAGCGGCACCCGGTATAGAAGACAACAGCGTGCGACGAAGTGAGTTACCCAAGGTGTAGCCAAATCCTGGCTCCAGTGGCTCAAGCACAAAACGCGAGCGGAACTCGCTGATTGGCTCTTCGGTAAGTATTGGTCGCTGGCTAATAAGCACGATTTACTTCCTTCCCGCGACGACCGATATATGACATCGCGATATTGCCGTGTGAGATCGAGCCGGGTGGCTCGTTCTCGAATTACTTGGAGTAGAGCTCGACGATCAGCTGTTCATTTACCTGGGTGTCGATAACTGCGCGCGCTGGCAGCGAATGCACCAGGATGCGCATCTGCGAGGGGATTACCTCGAGCCATGCAGGCACCGGGCGATCGCCAATTTCGGCGTGGGCTATGACAAATGGTGTCATCTCGCGTGAACCAACGCGCACCTCAACGATGTCGTTCGGTGTAACGCGGTACGACGGGATGTTCACCTTGTGACCATTTACCAGCATGTGGCCGTGGGTAACCAACTGACGGGCCATGTCGCGCGACTTAGCAAACCCAGCCCGGAACACAACGTTGTCAAGGCGCGACTCCAAAATGCGCAGGAGATTCTCGCCGGTCTTGCCCGATTGGCGCTGGGCCTCGAGGTAGTAATTCGAGAACTGCTTCTCGAGCACTCCATACATCCGGGTGGCTTTTTGCTTCTCCCGAAGCTGCAGCAGGTATTCGCTGTCCTTTGATCGGCCGCGACCGTGCTGGCCGGGGGGGTAAGGACGCTTCTCAAATGGGCATTTTGGTGACTCGCACTTAGATCCCTTGAGGAAGAGCTTCATCTTTTCGCGGCGGCAGCGCTTGCAATCCGCATCGGTGTATCGCGCCATGGGTAATTGTTCTCCTAGCTCTCAGTGTTTCTCTGCGCGATCAGACGCGTCGACGTTTGGATGGGCGGCAACCGTTATGGGGTACCGGACTTACATCGGAAATCGAGCCAACTTCAAGGCCCGTTGCCTGTAACGACCGAATGGCGGTCTCGCGGCCTGAGCCTGGACCCTTAACAAAGACATCGACCTTGCGCATCCCATGTTCCATTGCCCGGCGCGCTGCGGCCTCAGCTGCTAACTGCGCGGCGAATGGGGTGGACTTACGGCTGCCTTTGAAGCCAACCTGTCCGGCGCTTGCCCATGCGATTACCGCACCCGTGGGGTCGGTAATCGACACGATGGTGTTGTTGAACGTGCTCTTGATATGAGCGTGGCCGTGTGCCACGTTCTTCTTTTCCTTGCGCCGCACCTTCTTAACTGGCGCTTTGCTGCCTGACTTCGGGGCCATTGCTCGCTCTCCTGGGATTCTCGTCTGTGGTTTTTGGGGTGAAGGGACGGCTTACTTGCCGACTTTCTTCTTTCCGGCAACGGTCTTGCGCGGACCCTTGCGAGTACGAGCATTTGTGTGGGTACGTTGACCACGAACCGGCATGCCGCGACGGTGACGGATTCCCTGGTAGCAACCAATCTCAACCTTGCGGCGGATATCAGCGGCAACCTCGCGGCGGAGATCGCCTTCAACTTTGAGGTTGACATCAATCCAGTCACGAAGGGCAACGAGTTGCTCATCGTTTAGTTCTTGGGACCTTAGGTCCGGGCTCACTCCGGTCGCTTCGAGCGCTTTCGCTGCTTGGGAGCGGCCGATGCCGTAAATGTAGGTGAGTGCAACCGCCATGCGCTTATCGCGCGGCAGGTCGACACCAACAAGTCTTGCCATAGGGGCGTTCTCTCTTCTGCTCATTCACGGGGTATGGGTACAGAACCAGTCCTGCCCGCCAAGGCAGGTCTTCGGCCTCGTGTCCGAAGGTGTCGTCCTTGCTTTCACAAGGGGTCGGGTTCTGCATAGTTTTCAGGTGTTCGGGTTGTCTCCCCGAAAGCCCGCCTTACGACGTCAAGGCAATTAGCCTTGGCGCTGCTTGTGTCGAACGTTCTCGCAGATCACCATGACACGACCGTGGCGACGAATGACTTTGCACTTGTCGCAGATCTTCTTCACGCTCGGCTTGACCTTCATGGCTTCTTCCTTGAGTTCGAACGGTCAGTTTGGGTAATACTTAGAGCTGGGCCTTACTTGTAGCGGTAGACGATCCGGCCGCGGGTGAGGTCATAGGGCGAAAGCTCTACGACCACTCGATCGTCCGGAAGGATCCGGATGTAGTGCATCCGCATCTTGCCGCTGATATGCGCGAGCACTTTGTGCCCGTTGTCTAACTCCACCCGGAACATTGCATTGGGCAATGACTCGGTGATCGTGCCCTCGAGCTCGATCGCACCGTCTTTCTTGCCCATATCCTCCGCTTTCACCTGGTGTGCTGATTACCACTTGCGCGGTGCGCGGTGCCACCACGAATCGCGCCTAAACACCCGGAAAACCGAGAATTTGCCGGCGGACGAACGGGGAAGCCCCACATCAGCCTGCTGAGTCTATGGGCAAGCCTAAATTCCTCATAATCGGGCCCCCAAATTTGACCGGGGGGCCCAATTATGAGTTCGAATCTATCCCAGCAATTACCTAGTTCATGACCGTTATAGTCAGCTTCTTGGTGGTTGGTGAACCCCCACCGGGTGGGGTGGCGATCAAACTCAGTACCGCCTGACCCGGGGCCAGCGCCTTGATGTACCAAGTGGTGGTGCCGGCTACCCCGACCATGCCGGTACTGGCGGGGGCCTCGTATTGGCCCGCGTATACCTTTACAGCCGACTTGTCGCCGGTGACTTTGACCGTCCAGGAGTAGCCAGTGGTCTTATTGGTCTCCTGCGAAAGCACGATGGCCTCGCCGTCGGTGATCCAGACCTGGGTTGGTACCCGCAGTACAGCCAAGGTGGGGTCTGGGTTCTTGGTCAAAGTGGCGGCCCCGCTGGTACCGGTGACACCTAGGGTGAGTGCCGCGGCTGCGGCGGCAATTACGGTGGCTTTCATAAGTTTGCGCATGGCCCAATGGTATCCCAACGGGTAAATCAAAGGTGGATTTCATCCAAAGCAGTCAGTACCCAGGGGCCGGACTCGGTGATAGCCACGGTGTGCTCCCAGTGCGCGGCTGGCCCGCCGTCGAGCGCGACGACCGTCCAGCCATCGGCTAGCACCCCAACAGTAGGTGAACCCAAAGTCGCCATCGGCTCGATCGCAAGTGCCATCCCAACTTTTAGGACCGGGCCTTTGCCTGGCTTGCCGTGGTTCGGGACAGGTGGGTGCATATGCATGCTCGTACCAATCCCGTGGCCGGTGTAATCCTCGACCACGCCGTAATCCCCCGCCGCGTTGATCGCCAGCTCAACGGCGTTGCCAATATCCGATAATCGATTACCGGCACGCACTTGTTCAATGCCCGCCCACATGGCTGCCTCGGTCGCAGCTGAAAGTGCCAGCACCTTCTCCGATACGTCGCCCACCGGCACACTAACCGCCGCATCGCCGTGCCAGCCATCGACAATGGCTCCGCAGTCAATCGACACTAGGTCGCCATCGGCTAGCACCCGCTCTCCCGGGATTCCATGCACGACTTCCTCATTGACCGAAGTACAAATCACCGCGGGGAAGCCGTGGTAGCCCAAAAATGACGGAGTCGCGTTATTTGATTTGATGCAATCGCGGGCAATCGAATCGAGTTCTCGGGTTGTCACACCAGGGCGCACCGCAGCAGTTACTGCCTCCAAAGTTAGGGCTACAACAAGACCGGCTCGACGCATAACCGCGAGTTGATCAGTCGACTTAATTTGTATTGACTCGCCCCTACGAAACATGAGCAATCACGCGTTGGATTCCAACACAGCGTGAATACGTGCGGTCACATCAGCGACATCTCCCATGCCACTAACTTGATTAAGTAATCCCCTGCTTGCGTAAAGGGAGGTAAGCGGAGCCGTTTGCTCAGCAAAAACTTCTAGGCGGCGGCGAATTACCTCCTCGGTGTCATCGGCACGCCCTTGGTCAGCTGCGCGCTTTACCAATCGCTTCACAACTTCGTCAATATCGACGGTGAGTTCAACCACTGCATCTATGCCCGCACTTTGTGCCGCAAGCATCGAATCAAGTTCACCAACCTGCTCAATGGTGCGCGGGTAGCCATCCAATAAAAATCCGGTGCTGCAATCCGGTTGTGCCAGCCGGTCGCGCACCATTGCATTGGTGACTCCATCGGGTACGTACTCGCCAGCATCCATGTAACGCTTGGCCTCAATACCCAATGCGGTGCCTTGAGTGACATTTGCCCGAAAAATATCGCCGGTTGAAATATGGGGTATCGCCATACCCTCGCACACGATGTCGGCCTGCGTGCCTTTACCAGCACCAGGCGGCCCCATCATGATCAGGCGCATTAGCGCAGGAAACCTTCATAATTGCGCTGCTGTAACTGGGATTCGATTTGCTTGACGGTGTCAAGGCCAACGCCCACCATGATCAGCAAACTGGTTCCGCCGAAGATGAAGTTCCCGCCGACACCTAGCCCCCCGAATGCGAAGACCGGCAGGACCGCGATCAGGCCAAGATAAAGCGAACCCGGGGCGGTCAAACGTGTCAGCACATAATCCAAGTAATCAGCCGTCGGTTTACCCGCACGGATTCCGGGAATGAATCCACCGTATTTCTTCATATTGTCAGCGACTTCGACCGGATTGAAGGTGATGGAGACATAGAAGTAGCAGAAGAACACGACAAGCAGGAAGTACGCCATCAAGTAGTAGGACCCGGTGCCGGTGCCAAAGTTCTGCTGGATCCAGATGGCCCACTCCGACTGACTACCCATCAATTGCACCAACAAGGTTGGCAAGAACAGCAGGGATGACGCGAAGATAACCGGGATAACACCGGCCATATTCACCTTGAGCGGGATATAAGTTGAAGTGCCGCCATACATGCGGCGCCCCACCATGCGCTTGGCGTACTGAACCGGAATTCGACGTTGGGCCTGCTCAACAAAGACAACCAGTGCAATAACGACCAGGCCCACTAGCACGGTCATGGCAAAAGTGAAGATGCCACGGCTGCCCAAAATCGAAGCGAACTGAGCCGGGATGCTTGAGATGATAGAGGTGAAAATAAGCAGCGACATTCCATTACCGATGCCGCGTTCAGTAATTAGTTCGCCAAACCACATGATAATGGCGGTACCGGCGGTCATAACGGTGATCATTACCAAAATCACCCACACCGAGTCATTCGGGATAATGGCCTCATTACATCCGCTGAACAAAGCGCCAGGGGTGCGGGCCAGCGACAAGATGGCCGTCGACTGCAAAATAGCCAAGCCAATTGTTAAATACCGCGTGTACTGAGTGATTTTGGCTTGTCCGGCCTGACCGTCCTTCTTTAAGGTCTCTAGCCGCGGGATAACTACGGTCAACAACTGCAAAATAATACTCGCAGTGATGTAAGGCATGATGCCGAGTGCGAAGACAGACAGCTGCAGTAGGGCCCCGCCGCTAAACAGGTTGATCAGGGCATAGACAGAATTATCCTGAACTACGTCGATACAACGCTGAATCGCGGAATAGTCAACACCCGGGGTCGGCAAAACCGAACCGAGGCGATAAATAGCCAACAGTCCCAGGGTGAACAGAATCTTCTTGCGAAGATCCGGGGTACGCAGGGCCGCCCCGAACGCACTGATGTGCACTGTGCCTCCTGCTTAAATCTCGGTTACGGAACCGCCTGCGGCCACGATCTTGTCACGAGCACTGTCAGAGAATGCATCGGCACTGACCTTGACGGCAACCGTGATATCGCCCTGCCCGAGAACCTTGACTTTTTGGCCCTTTCGCACAGCACCCTTCTCCACGAGGTCGGCAACGGTGATTTCGCCACCCTTTGGGAAAAGCCTCGAAATCATCGCAACATTGACCACCTGGAACTCGATCTTGTTGGGGTTGGTAAACCCCTTCAATTTCGGCAAGCGCATATGCAAGGGCATCTGGCCGCCCTCAAAACGAGCCGGCACCTGATAGCGCGCCTTGGTACCCTTGGTACCGCGACCGGACGTCTTGCCTTTCGACGCCTCACCGCGACCCTTACGAGTCTTTGCAGTCTTAGCACCCGGAGCCGGGCGCAGATGATGGACCTTGAGTGCCATCGCTACTTAACCTCCTCGACAACAACCAAGTGCGACACCGTGTTTACCATGCCGCGGATTTCCGGACGATCTTCCTTAACAACAGTGTCACCGATGCGCTTTAGTCCGAGTGAACGCAAGGTATTGCGCTGATTCGAAGTACCACCGATTTCCGACTTCTTCTGGGTTACTTTGAGTTGAGCCATTACGCACCTACCCCGGCGCGCGCGCGCAGTAATGCTGCGGGGGCAACGGCCTCTAGGGGCAAACCGCGACGAGCCGCGACAGCCTCGGGAGACTCGAGTAACTTCAGAGCAGCAACCGTCGCGTGCACGATATTGATCGCATTGTCTGATCCCATTGACTTGCTCAGCACATCGTGAATGCCAGCGCATTCCAAGACGGCACGAACTGGGCCACCGGCAATAACACCGGTGCCCGGAGCTGCTGGACGCAGCATCACGACACCGGCAGCAGCCTCACCCGTGATTGGGTGCGGGATCGTGCCCTGGATCCTTGGCACCTTGAAAAAGTGCTTCTTGGCTTCCTCGACGCCTTTGGCGATAGCGGCCGGAACTTCCTTGGCCTTGCCGTAGCCAACGCCAACACTGCCATCACCATCGCCGACGACTACCAGAGCCGTAAAGCTAAAGCGACGACCGCCCTTGACGACCTTCGAGACGCGGTTGATCGCAACGACCCGCTCAATGAAAGCGGACTTCTCCTCGCGGGGAGCACGCTCCTTGCGGTCCTTGCGGTCACCAGTCCCACCGGTGCCTGTGCCTGTGCCTGCGCCACTTCCGCGACGCGAGGTTGCTGCCATGGGGTTCCCTCTCCTACCTAATCCGTCTATTTACTATTCAGCCTAGAAATCCAGGCCACCCTCGCGGGCGCCCTCCGCGAGAGCTGCTACGCGACCGTGGTACTTGTTGCCACCGCGGTCAAAAACCACAGCCTCAACACCGGCCTGCTTCGCGCGTGCTGCTATCAGTTGACCAACCTTGCGTGCCTTTGCGGACTTATCGTCACTCGCTGCGCGCAGATCAACTTCCATCGAGGAAGCTGAGGCCAAAGTTCGGCCCTGAGTATCGTCAACGACCTGTGCCACCATGTGGCGCGCTGAGCGACTGACAACCAAACGCGGACGGTCCGCGGTACCGGATACCTTCTTGCGAACGCGGATGTGACGACGTTTGCGTCCGATGGCGACCTTGTTGCCCGACCCGCCAAGCTTAACTCCGAAGCTACTCACTTCTTGCCCGCCTTTCCGGCCTTGCGACGGACGACCTCATTCTCGTAACGCACGCCCTTGCCCTTATATGGCTCTGGCTTACGTATCTTGCGAATATTGGCCGCAACTTCGCCGACTTGCTGCTTATCGATACCAACCACCGTGAACTTAACCGGGCTTTCGACGCGGAAGGCGATGCCCTCCGGTGCCGAAACCACAACGGGGTGGCTGAATCCGAGAGCAAACTCCAGGTCGGTGCCCTTCGCTGCAACACGGTAACCCGTGCCCACAATCTCAAGGGTCTTCTCATACCCGTTCGTAACCCCGGTCACCATATTGGCAACCAAGGTGCGAGTCAGGCCGTGAAGTGACCGCGATGCGCGCTCGTCATTAGGACGAGTCACCAACAACGTGCCATCTTCTTGCTTTTCAACAACGATCGGCTCAGCAACCTTCAACGACAACGTGCCCTTCGGGCCCGTAACGGTGATGTCATTGCCGGCTATCTGTGCATTGACCCCGGATGGAACCAGGATCGGCATGCGTCCAATACGTGACATTTGCGCGCTCCTTCCCGGTTACCAGACGTAGGCGAGGACTTCCCCACCTACGCCTTTCTGGTGGGCCTGTCGATCGGTCAACAGCCCTGATGAGGTGGACAAAATTGCGACACCAAGGCCGCCGAGAACGCGTGGAATGCCGGTGCTCTTCGCATAGACCCGTAGACCTGGCTTAGACACGCGACGAAGTCCGGCGATCGAACGCTCGCGCGTCGGGCCGTACTTCAACTCCAGCGTAAGAGTTTTACCGACAACCGCATCCGAGACGTTCCAGCCGCCGATATAACCCTCGCGCTTGAGGATCTCGGCAATGCTTTCTTTCATCTTGGAGTGCGGCATCGTCACAGCATCGTGATACGCCGAGTTCGCATTGCGCAGGCGCGCAAGCATGTCGGCGATCGGATCGGTCATTGTCATGGCCAGTCGGCCTTCCTCGTTGTGGTTTCCGGAAAACCCGGACCTTCGACGTCGTTGATTACCAGGAGCTCTTAGTCACACCCGGCAATTCGCCGGCATGTGCCATTTGACGCACGCAAATCCGGCAAAGGCCGAACTTGCGGTAAACCGCGTGTGGGCGTCCACACTTATTGCAGCGGGTGTAACCCCGCACCTTGAACTTAGGCTTCTTCTGCTGCTTTTGGATCAGTGCTTTTTTCGCCATATGGATCAGGCCTCCTTGAAGGGGAATCCGAGAAGGCGAAGCAAAGCGCGGCCTTCAGCATCATTTTGAGCGGTGGTAACAACCGTTATATCCATGCCACGGACGCGGTCGATCTTGTCCTGATCGATCTCATGGAACATTGACTGCTCATTAAGGCCGAAGGTGTAATTGCCCTTGCCATCGAATTGCTTCGGCGAGAGCCCACGGAAGTCACGGATACGGGGCAACGCGATCGAAATCAACCGATCGAGAAATTCCCACATACGGTCACCACGCAAGGTGACATGGGCGCCGATTGGCTGACCTTCACGCAATTTGAACTGGGCGATGGACTTGCGTGCTTTCGTCACCTGGGGCTTTTGGCCGGTGATCTCAGCTAGGTCGCGAATCGCTCCTTCAATTAACTTAGAGTCGCGGGCGGCTTCGCCGACACCCATGTTTACAACCACTTTGACCACCGATGGCACCTGCATGATGTTGCCGAAAGCGAACTCGGATTTCAGCGCGGGCACGATCTCCTCGCGGTAACGCGCCTTTAGGCGCGGAGCCGTTGATGTTGTCGATGTCATCAGATGTCCTTACCGGTGCGACGTGAGATGCGCACACTGCGCTCTGCTTCGTATGTTGAGCCGTCTGGGCGACGCTTCTCGACCTTCTCGCGACGGTAGCCGATGCGCGTGGCGCGGCCATCCTCCGGGTCGATAATCATTACATTCGAAACGTGGATCGGGGCTTCAGTCGTGATGATGCCGCCGGTCTTGGCACCGCGGGCATTTTGCCCCACCTTGGTGTGCTTCTTAATGCGGTTCACACCCTCGACGATGACGCGGTCCGCCTCGGGTAATACTTCAATAACCTTGCCCTTGACGCCGCGATCCTTGCCTGAAATCACCTGGACTAGGTCACCTTTGCGAATTCTCAAATCTGGCATGACTACAGCACCTCCGGAGCCAACGAGATGATCTTCATGAACTTCTTCTCGCGAAGTTCACGACCAACTGGACCAAAGATACGGGTTCCGCGCGGCTCACCATCAGCTTTGAGGATGACCGCAGCGTTCTCGTCAAAACGGATGTACGAACCATCGGGACGACGGCGCTCCTTGCGGGTGCGCACGATGACAGCCTTTACGACTTCACCCTTTTTGACACCTCCACCGGGGATTGCATCCTTCACCGTTGCGACAATGATGTCGCCGATGCCGGCATAACGCCGACCCGACCCACCGAGCACCCGAATGCAAAGGAGCTCCTTTGCGCCCGTGTTGTCGGCGACTCTTAGTCGCGACTCTTGCTGAATCACTTCATTCTCCTGATCGTCTGCCGGTTCTCTACCGAGCCTGGCGGAACTGTGCGTTGCGGATTTGGAATTATTGGTTGGGCTTGCTTAGTGCCGGGCTACTTAGCCTTCTCGAGGATCTCGACCACGCGCCAGCGCTTTGTTGCTGACACCGGGCGGGTCTCCATAACGAGAACGCGGTCGCCGATACCGGCAGCGTTGGCCTCGTCGTGCGCCTTCAGCTTGCTTGTCCTGCGGACAACCTTGCCGTAGAGCGGATGCTTGAAACGGTTTTCAACCGCGACAACCACCGTCTTGTCCATCTTGTCGCTGACCACCAGACCCTCACGGGTCTTGCGGTAACCGCGCTTTTCTACGTCACTATTTAATTCGTTCGCGCTCATGCAGCACCACCCTCAATGGGCGTAATGCCCAACTCACGCTCACGCAAGATCGTGTAGATCCGCGCAATGTCCTTGCGCACGGCGCGGAGGCGTCCGTGGTTCTCCAACTGCCCTGTCGCGCCTTGGAAGCGAAGGTTGAACAACTCTTCCTTTGACTCAAGGAGTTTGGCCGTCAATTCCGCGCTATCGAGGTTGCGAAGTTCACCAACCTGAGTTCCAGCCGCCATTTAATCCTCACCTGCTTCATCGCGCCGAACAATGCGGCACTTCATCGGAAGTTTGTGCATGGCGCGCGTAAGCGCTTCCTGCGCAACTTTCTCGTCTGGATAAGAAAGTTCGAACATCACCCGACCGGGCTTGACGTTCGCGATCCACCACTCCGGTGAACCCTTACCAGAACCCATGCGGGTTTCAGCAGGCTTCTTAGTCAGGGGGCGATCGGGGTAGATATTGATCCACACCTTGCCACCGCGACGAATATGCCGGGTGATGGCAATACGAGCCGACTCAATTTGCCGGTTCGTGACGTATGCGGGCTCAAGGGCCTGCAAGCCAAATGTTCCAAACGTCACGGCCGTACCGCCCTTGGCCGCGCCTCGGCGCGTTGGGTGGTGCTGCTTGCGGTGCTTAACTCTGCGCGGAATAAGCATCTTTAGCCCTCCTGCGCTTCAGTGACGACCGCTGTCTCTATCTCAGAGGCAATAACCTCACTGACAACCACCTCAGATGCAACAACAGCAGACTCAGCTACTTCATCCGAGGTGCGGGGTCCGCGCGGGCGGGCGGGGGCGGCAGCTCGCTGGCCCAAACGTGCGGTGGCAGCTGCCGCCTCACGCTCAGCGCGGGTGCCGAGGGCATTGCCCTTGTAGATCCAGACTTTCACACCGATCCGGCCGAAGGTGGTGCGCGCCTCATAGAAACCGTAGTCAATATCAGCGCGCAGCGTGTGCAATGGCACTCGGCCTTCGCGGTAGAACTCAGTACGTGACATTTCAGCGCCACCTAGGCGACCGGAGACCTGTACCCGGATGCCTTTAGCGCCACTCTTCATGGTGCTCTGCATGCCCTTGCGCATTGCGCGACGGAATGAAACCCGGCTCGAGAGCTGCTCGGCGATACCTTGAGCAACCAATTGCGAATCGATTTCTGGGTTCTTGACCTCGAGGATGTTCAGCTGCACCTGCTTGCCGGTCAAGATTTCGAGGTCTCCGCGAATGCGATCTGCTTCTGCGCCACGACGGCCGATGACAATGCCCGGGCGTGCTGTGTGAATATCAACGCGCACGCGCTCGCGGGTGCGCTCAATCTCAACCTTGGAGATACCAGCGCGCTCCATGCCCGTGGCGAGAAGCTTGCGAATCTTCACATCCTCATCAACGTAATCGCGGTAGCGCTGGCCCTCTTTAGCTGAGTCAGCGAACCAGCGCGACGTGAAGTCGGTGGTGATACCCAGGCGGAAGCCGTGCGGGTTTACTTTCTGGCCCACGGTCGGGTCATCCCTTCTTCTTAGCGTCGGTCGACTTGGTTGTCGCCTTCGCTGTCGTCTTCTTAACTGCCGGAGCCTTCTTCGCAGCCGGAGCCTTCTTTTCGGCCGGAGCCTTCTTCGCAGCCGGAGCCTTCTTCACTGCCGGAGCCTTCGCCTCAGCCTTTGGCGCGGTCACTTCTTTGGCCGACTTGACCGGCTTAACAGCTTTAGCCGGCTTGATAATCACGGCGCCGTCGGACACGATCACGGTGATATGGCTGCTGCGCTTGCGCACCCGGTAAGCACGGCCTTGGGCCCGCGGGCGAATGCGCTTCATGGTGGGGCCCTCGTCAACAAAGGCTTCGCTAACCACTAGACCCCGTGAGTCCATCGCGTGGTTGTTGGTCGCATTAGCAATTGCACTCGCGAGCACCTTGCCAATCGGCTCACTGGCCGCTTGGGGTGCGAACGTCAATACCGCCTGGGCGTCTGCCGCATTCATCCCTCTGATGAGGTTGATGACGCGGCGCGCCTTCATGGGCGTGACACGGACGTACCGCGCCTGGGCCCTGGCTTCCATCGCTATCCCCTTGCTTCTCGTTACTCGGTCTGTGGTCTGTTTGGAATTCGTGCTTGGCTGAAAAACGTCTTAACTAGCGCTTCTTAGCTTTGCGGTCGTCCTTGATGTGGCCTTTGAAGGTGCGGGTCGGGGCGAATTCGCCGAGCTTGTGCCCGACCATGTTCTCCGAGACAAACACCGGCACATGCTTTCGGCCGTCATGCACAGCGATCGTGTGGCCGAGCATGATCGGAATGATCATCGAACGACGTGACCAGGTCTTGATCACGTTCTTTGACCCAGCCTCGTTCTGGACTTCCACCTTTTTCATTAAATGGGTGTCGACGAACGGACCCTTTTTTAGACTGCGTGGCATATTTCGCTTCCCTTATCGCTTCTTGCCGGTCTTGCGGCGTCGGACGATGAACATGTCGCTGGCCTTGTTGGCCTTGCGAGTGCGGCCTTCTGGCTTGCCATTCGGGTTGACGGGATGGCGTCCACCTGAAGTCTTGCCTTCACCACCACCATGTGGATGGTCGACCGGGTTCATGGCAACACCGCGGACGGTTGGGCGCTTGCCCTTCCAGCGCATTCGGCCGGCCTTGCCCCAGTTGATATTGGACTGTTCGGCGTTGCCCACCTCGCCGATCGTGGCACGAGCACGCAGGTCAACATTGCGAATTTCACCCGACGGCATACGCAACTGTGCGTAGGGGCCGTCCTTTGCGACTAGCTGGACACTTGAACCAGCCGAACGGGCGATCTTCGCACCGCCACCCGGGCGCAGCTCAACCGCGTGAATTACTGAACCAACCGGAATATTGCGTAACGGCAAGTTGTTTCCCGGCTTGATATCGGCACTCGGCCCAGTCTCGATCGCATCGCCTTGCTTGAGCTTATTGGGCGCAATGATGTAGCGCTTCTCGCCGTCAGCAAAATGCAGTAGCGCGATTCGCGCGGTGCGGTTGGGATCGTATTCAATATGCGCCACGCGAGCGGGTACGCCATCTTTGTCCGCGCGCTTGAAGTCAATGATGCGATAGGCACGCTTATGACCGCCACCTTGATGGCGGGTGGTGATCTTGCCGGAGTTGTTACGACCGCCCTTTTTCGGCAGCGGGCGTACTAGTGACTTCTCCGGTTCTGACCGCGTGATCTCGACGAAGTCGGCCACGCTCGAGCCACGACGGCCCGGTGTGGTCGGCTTGTATTTGCGGATTCCCATAGCTCTTCCGTCTCGTTAGTCGATTGCCCGGTCAGGAGACCGGGCCTCCGAAGATGTCGATGCGATCACCGGCGGCCACAGAAACGATCGCTCGCTTTGTGGCTGCACGACGACCGAAGCCAGTGCGGGTGCGAATCCGCTTTCCTTCACGGTTGTGCGTGTTCACGCTGATTACCTTCACGCCAAAAACCTTCTCGACCGCAATTTTGATCTGCGTCTTATTCGCGTCTGGCGAGACAATGAACGTGTACTTGTTCTCATCAAGAAGCCCGTAGCTCTTCTCCGAGATGACTGGTGAAATCAAGATGTCGCGGGGGTCTTGGATTCTCACGCTTCTACCTCCGACTGCCTTGCCACGGACTTGACGCTCTTACCCTTGGGGGTGCCCTCTAGAAATGCTTCGAGAGCAGCCTTGGTGAAAAGCACCTGATCGCTGACGATGACGTCGTAAGTATTGAGTTGGTCGGGTGCGACCACGTGCGCATTATCAACATTGCGCAAGCTCAACCAAGAAGTCGTCTCCTCGCGGCTGACCACAACTAGCACACGGCCCTCAAGACCCAAGGCTTGTAGTGATGCAGTCGCGCTCTTGGTTGACGGGACGTCGCCGGTAACAAGTTCAGAAACCACGTGAATGCGTTCTTCGCGGGCCCGATCCGAAAGTGCGCCGCGCAGTGCTGCAACCTTCATTTTCTTCGGGGTGCGCTGCGAGTAATCACGTGGCTGCGGCCCATGGACCACCCCACCGCCAACAAACTGAGGTGCCCGAATTGAACCTTGGCGGGCCCGGCCGGTGCCTTTTTGCTTGTAAGGCTTGCGCCCGCCGCCACTTACCTCAGCGCGGGTCTTAGTCGAATGGGTACCTTGGCGCGCAGCAGCCTGTTGGGCCACGACAACCTGATGGATCAGTGGAATGTTGACCTGCACGTCGAAGATCTCGGCGGGTAGCTCAACTTTGCCGGATGCTTTGCCGGCAGGAGTGCGAACGTCTACAGCGGTCACGGTCAGCCCTCCTTCACAGCGGTACGGACAAATACCAAGCCACCTTTGGGGCCGGGAATGGCACCCTTGATGAGCAGCAAGCCTTTTTCGACATCAACGCCGTAGACGACCAGGTTCAAGGTCGTCTGGCGGACGCCACCCATCCGACCGGCCATCTTCATTCCTTTGAAAACGCGACCGGGGGTTGCGCAACCACCGATTGAACCTGGTGAGCGGTGCTTGCGGGTAACACCGTGCGTCGCGCGCAAGCCGTGGAAACCATGGCGCTTCATGACACCGGCAAAACCCTTGCCCTTGGTTGTGCCCACGATGTCAATGCGCTGACCCGCTTCGAAAGTATCGGGGCCTAATTCTTGCCCGAGGGTGTACTCGGTGGCATCGTCGGTGCGAATTTCAACCAAGTGGCGACGTGGAGTCACGCCTGCCTTGACGAATTGCCCGGTATCTGGCTTGTTCACCTTGCGCGGGTCAATAGCCCCGAAGGCAATCTGCACAGCCGAATAGCCATCTTTGTCTGCGGTCCGTACCTGGGTAACGACACATGGCCCCGCCTTGACCACAGTTATGGGCACAACTTTGTTGTTGTCGTCCCATACCTGAGTCATGCCGAGCTTTTCGCCCAGTACGCCCTTCACATTGGTACTCATGGTCGTCGCGTCCTTACAGCTTGATCTCGATATCGACACCAGCTGGGAGGTCAAGACGCATAAGCGAATCAACCGTCTTCGGCGTGGGGTCGAGAATGTCAATGAGGCGCTTGTGTGTTCGCATTTCAAAGTGCTCTCGTGAGTCCTTGTACTTGTGCGGCGAACGGATAACGCAGTACACGTTCTTCTCCGTTGGCAGCGGCACCGGGCCGGCAACTTTCGCGCCTGTCCGGATCACTGTCTCGACGATTTTGCGCGCCGAAGAATCAATGACCTCATGGTCGTAGGCCTTAAGCCGAATGCGGATCTTTTGTCCCGCCATGGTGGCTGGTGTCCTTACTTCTCGTATGCCGACTGCTACAGGTTCTTGCGGTGGTTCGGGTGCTACTGGCGTTACTTGGTGAGCGGGGGTGGCATTGCTGCCACCCCCTCCCCACTACTTCAGAATCTTGATAACGCGACCGGCACCCACTGTGCGTCCACCCTCACGGATGGCGAACCGAAGGCCCTCTTCCATGGCGATGGACTGGATCAGTTCAACGCGCATGTCGGTGTTGTCGCCGGGCATAACCATGTCTTTGCCGTCTGGCAGGTAAACCACACCGGTTACATCGGTGGTGCGGAAGTAGAACTGCGGGCGGTAGTTGTTGAAGAACGGCGTGTGACGGCCGCCTTCATCCTTCGACAGGATGTATACCTGTGCGTCGAAGTCGGTATGTGGCGTGATCGAACCGGGCTTGCAGCAAACCTGGCCGCGCTCGACGTCTTCGCGCTTGGTACCGCGAAGAAGTAGACCTACGTTCTCGCCTGCTTGACCTTCGTCGAGCAACTTGCGGAACATCTCGACTCCGGTGACCGTTGTCTTTTGAGCCGGGCCTGGGCGAATACCAACGATTTCGATTTCCTCGTTGATCTTGACCTGACCACGCTCGATGCGGCCGGTGACGACCGTGCCGCGACCGGTGATTGTGAAGACGTCCTCGACTGGCATGAGGAACGGCTTATCAATCTCACGCTCGGGAGTTGGGATGTAGGCATCCACCGCGTCCATGAGAGCAAGAATCGACTCGCCCCACTTGGCGTCACCCTGCAGCGCTGGGAAGGCGGCTACGCGAACTACCGGGATGTCATCGCCCGGGAACTCGTAGATCGACAGCAACTCACGGACCTCCATCTCGACGAGCTCGAGAAGATCCTCGTCATCCACCATGTCGCACTTGTTCAGCGCGACAACCAGCGAGGGAACACCGACCTGGCGAGCCAGGAGGACGTGCTCCTTGGTCTGGGGCATCGGGCCATCGGTGGCGGCGACCACGAGGATCGCGCCGTCCATCTGGGCCGCACCGGTGATCATGTTCTTGATGTAGTCAGCGTGACCTGGGCAATCCACATGTGCATAGTGGCGCGCTTCGGTCTGATATTCGACGTGGGCGATCGAGATCGTGATACCACGCTGGCGCTCTTCTGGCGCCTTGTCGATCATGTCGAATGGCGTGAACGGGTTCACGTCTGGGTACTTGTCATGCAGCACCTTGGTGATCGCAGCGGTCAGCGTCGTCTTGCCATGGTCAATGTGACCAATGGTGCCGATGTTGACGTGCGGCTTGGTGCGCTCAAACTTGGCCTTCGCCATTTGAGTTCTCCCTTTTCGTAATGCCGTCCGGCGTTGTCGCGGATCGGTGGCGTGTTCTTGTTTATTTGTTTTTCAGTGATCCGCGACTATTCGCCGCGAGCCTTCGCGATAATCTCCAGCGACACATTTGATGGAACCTGTGCGTAGGAGTCAAACTGCATGCTGTAACTCGCTCTGCCTTGGGTGC
The DNA here is from genome assembly GCA_044336815.1 of Candidatus Nanopelagicales bacterium. GTDB lineage: Bacteria > Actinomycetota > Actinomycetes > S36-B12 > S36-B12. The sequence continues at coordinate 18,821 of JBIIOU010000014.1, forward strand.
GGCTGCGCAAATCTCCTACGTAGCCAAACATTTCAGACAGCGGAACCAGTGCCGCTACGACACGGGCCCCCGAGCGCTCCTCCATGGACTGAATTTGCCCGCGGCGGGAGTTTAGGTCGCCGATGACATCACCCATGTAGTCATCTGGGGTGGTGACTTCGACCGCCATCATTGGCTCAAGCAGGACGGGGCCTGCTCTACGAGCAGCATCCTTGAACGCCATCGAGCCGGCGATCTTGAATGCGAGTTCAGAAGAGTCGACGTCGTGGTATGCGCCGTCGGTGAGGGTGACCTTTACATCGACCATCGGGTAACCGGCCAATACACCGTGATCCATGGCCTCTTGGCAACCAGCGTCAACGGATGGGATGTACTCACGTGGGATGCGCCCGCCGGTGACCTTATTCTCGAAGGTGTAGCCCTCTTCATTCGAGCCCTCGACACCAGCGTTCGGCGCGATGTCAATAATGACGCGCGCGAACTGACCTGAACCACCGGTCTGCTTCTTGTGGGTGTAATCGACTTTTTGCACCGACTTGGTGATGGTTTCTCGGTAGGCAACCTGTGGCTTGCCGACATTTGCCTCGACGTTGAACTCACGACGCATCCGGTCTACCAGCACCTCAAGGTGAAGCTCACCCATCCCACCAATGATGGTCTGGCCGGTTTCTTCGTCGGTACGGACGTGGAAAGTTGGGTCCTCTTCGGCGAGGCGCTGAATTGCTATGCCGAGCTTGTCTTGGTCACTCTTAGTCTTGGGCTCAATGGCAACCGAGATCACCGGAGCCGGGAATGTCATCGACTCGAGGACCACGGGATTACTTGGATCACATAAGGTCTCGCCCGTGGTGGTGTCCTTCAGGCCCATGACCGCAACTATGTCTCCGGCACCTACCGAATCAATTTCTTCACGCTTATTAGCGTGCATTCGATAAATCTTGCCGATGCGCTCCTTGCGGTCCTTGACACTGTTCAGCACCGCGGTGCCGGTATTCAGGCGACCCGAGTACACCCGCAGGTAAGTGAGCTTGCCAAGGTGAGGGTCGGTCATGATCTTGAAAGCGAGGGCTGCGAAGGGCTCATTGTCATTGGGTTGGCGCTCGATGACGATTTCACTGTTACCCGGCTTGGTGCCAGTAATTGCGGTGACATCAAGGGGGCATGGCAGGTATGCAATCACCGCATCGAGCATGGGCTGAACACCCTTGTTCTTAAATGCCGAGCCGGTCAAAATCGGGGTGAGCTTGTAAGCCAAAGTCGCGCGACGGATCGCGGCCTGTAGCTCATCGACCGTGAAACTCTCGCCCTCAAGGAATTTCTCCATGATCGCGTCATCGGCTTCCGATAGAGTCTCGAGAAGTCTCTCGCGATATTCAGTGGCTTTATCAACTAGGTCGGCAGGGATCTCTTCTACCGTGTAGTCGTCACCCTTTTCGGTCTCGCCCCGCCAGGTGAGCGCCTGCATGGTGATCAAATCAACCACCCCGAGGAAGTCACCCTCACTGCCGATAGGGAGTTGGAGAACCAGCGGGGTCGCGCCGAGCCGGCTGACGATCATGTCCACACACATATAGAAATCTGCACCGGTGCGGTCGAGCTTATTAATGAAACAAATTCGCGGCACGCTGTACTTATCGGCCTGTCGCCACACCGTCTCAGACTGCGGCTCAACGCCGGCAACACCGTCGAACACTGTGACAGCGCCGTCTAGAACGCGAAGTGACCGTTCGACCTCGACGGTGAAATCGACGTGGCCGGGCGTGTCGATGATGTTGATGGTGTGGTCTTTCCAGGTGCAGGTTGTTGCGGCGGAGGTGATCGTAATGCCGCGCTCCTGCTCCTGCTCCATCCAGTCCATGGTGGCTGCGCCCTCGTGGACCTCACCGATCTTGTAGTTGATACCCGTGTAAAACAGGATGCGCTCGGTTGTCGTGGTTTTGCCCGCGTCGATATGAGCCATGATCCCGATATTGCGGACCTTGGCCAGATCGAGTGCGGTCTGGGTCGACACGTTGCTCTCCGTTACTCTCGTTTATCGGGTCAAAACAGTTGTTGGTGGAAGGTTTTAGCTACCAGCGGTAATGGGCAAAAGCCTTATTGGCTTCGGCCATCTTGTGGGTATCTTCACGCTTCTTGACGCTGGCGCCAAGACCATTTGAAGCATCCAGAATTTCATTCATTAAGCGCTCGGTCATTGTCTTCTCGCGACGCTGGCGCGAGTATCCAATGAGCCAGCGCAGGGCCAAAGTGATGCTGCGATTGGGCTTGACCTCTACCGGCACCTGGTAGGTCGCGCCACCAACTCGGCGGGACCGCACTTCCAAGGTCGGCTTGATGTTGTCAAGTGCACGCTTCAAAGTCTGAACGGGATCGGTGCCGGTCTTGTCGCGGCAGCCTTCAAGGGCCCCATAAACAATACGCTCAGCGGTGGAGCGCTTGCCATCTAGCAGCACCTTATTGATCAACTGGGTAACGATGGGGGCACTAAATACTGGATCGTTGACGATCGGCCGCTTGGTAGCTGGACCCTTGCGAGGCATTAGGCCTTCTCCTTCTTTGCACCGTAGCGCGAACGGGCCTGCTTGCGGTTCTTGACGCCTTGGGTATCGAGGGCACCGCGGATGACCTTGTAACGAACACCGGGAAGATCGCGGACGCGGCCCCCGCGCACGAGGACAATTGAGTGCTCTTGCAGATTGTGGCCAACACCAGGAATGTAGGCGGTGATTTCGACACCGGAGGTCAAGCGAACGCGGGCCACCTTGCGCAGCGCCGAGTTCGGCTTCTTCGGGGTGGTCGTGTAAACGCGAGTACAGACCCCACGCCGCTGCGGGCTGCCCTTTAGGGCTGGGGCCTTGCTCTTGGTGACCTTGTCCTGTCGGCCCTTGCGGACCAACTGCTGGATCGTTGGCACTCTTTGCCTTCCTCGTTCGGTTTCGCGTCGGTCAAAACTGAGCTGGCAGTGCGATTCCCTCTAGGATCTACGACCCACGCGGTCGGGTGTGTCGGACTGCCAGCAGGCAGACATGACGCCAAATCGCATGTTGATCCCCGGCGCATTCGCGCCCCGTGCGCATCTTCGGGGGAAGCCGCGCACACCGGGATGCACCTGATGTTCCAGGCACAAATGCGAAGATTACCCGTAGCCGGCCCCCGACGTCAAAGTGGGGTACCTCAACGCGAAAGTCAGAGCATTAAACCGAGAAAATTCAAGGTTTTTCATGCTCTTGGGCCACCGGTTGCTCGGTGCTTTTGGGTGTCTTGCCCCTGGACCCGAGGAGGAATAGGGCGACGAAGGCCGCGATCGCCACCCCGACTGCCGCAATCATTAACGCCGTGGTTACTCCAAGGGTGTAAGCCACGCTGGCTGCAGTGGCCGCTTCTTGCCCATTGGTTTTCAGGATTTCCGGAATTGCCCCAGAAACGACCTCATCGGTAAGTGACTCATATCCGGAAATCTGAGCGCCATCAACCAGCCAAACCGATGTCACTCGCACCGCCGAAATGGCACTGATCACGGCAATCCCCAAGACCGCCGAAATAGAACTAATCAGCGCCATGAAGCCCGAGATAGTACCCATTTGGTCACGTGGGATTGCCATCATGGCACCGGCCGAAACCGCCGGCATACCGACACCGATACCTACCCCCATAACCGCAAACCAGAGCATGATCTGAGCGAGGCCGGTTGTAGTAGTGGTCAGGTGCAGGCCATAGAGCCCAAACGCCACCGTTCCCAAGCCGATGCAAGTTGTCGGGCCTAAGCCGATGCGGCCCATGATCTTTGGTGAGATGGGCGAGAACACGACCAGCATTAAAGAGGCACCAAAGGACGAAATACCCGCCATCATCGGGGTGAAACCGAGCACGTTTTGAACCAAGAGCATCTGCTGCATCATGGCTCCGGCCAAGACCATCGAAAGTAAAACCGAAATAGTTAATGTCGCCGGGATGGGCGCCACCTTGATCGATGCCCAGTTAGTTAACTTAATCAAGCTGTGTCGTTGCTGCAGGACCATGATCAAAAGGACAGCGAAGCCAGCAGCAACCGGTACGTACACAATTGGTTCGTTAAACTTACTGGTTTCGAGCATGCTCAAGCCACCGGCAACTAAAATCATTGCGACCGTAAGAAGTGAAGATCCCAGCCAGTCAACTCGACGTTTTTCCGATCCATCAGGAATATCTTTTGGAACTTCTCGAAGTACCAGCGGAATAACAGCCGCCATCAAAAACACGTTGATTCCGAACATCCAACGCCAGCCCAAAAATTGCACCATTGCGCCGCCAATAATTGGCCCAAACGCAGAAGCACCTGACGTAACCGCTGTCCAGAGCCCAATTAGTTTCGCTATCTGATCATGCGCGACCGCAGATGTCAGCATGGCCAGGGCCAAGGTGCCCATGAATCCCGACCCGACACCTTGAATTGCCCTGCCAACGATAAGTACAGCCATATCAGGGGAAAGTGCGCTGATGGCTGAGCCAACAACAAAAATTGAGGTACCGATCAAATACAGACGCCGGCGGCCGGTGCGGTCACCGAGTGCGCCCGCTGGCACCGCTAGGGCGGCTCCAGCCACCATGTATGCCATCATCGCCCATTCCATCTGGGCCATGCCAACGCCGAATTCCTTTTGAATAGTCGGCAGGGCAACTGACATGACGCTGAGGTCAAGACCAACGAGGAACTGGCCGGTAGCCAGTGCAATTAGGGCGATGTTCGAGGCCATTCCCATCCGCACTTTGCTGGCCTTGGAACCGTCCTGGGGCTTGGGAGATTGACCCCCTGCCGGAGGTTTAGCCACATCGGGATTGTGGTGATGAATTCGGGAGAGTTGGGCCAAATCCATCCGCAGGTTCATGGGGCTAAGTATCGCAGTTTGGCTAGAAAAA
>JBIIOU010000120.1:0-6201 GCA_044336815.1 Candidatus Nanopelagicales bacterium
ACACTTGATCACCGAAACTTTGGGGTCATGCGCGGCACGGACGGAACTCCATTCGAACTTTTACCGTGATCGGTTGGAAGTTGGAGTAAAGTGAGGCTGCTAGCCAGTGGCTCATCAGCGGCTCATCAGCGGCTCATCAGCGGCTACCACTTCGAGGGCTCGAGGATGCACTGAGACTTCACTGGTGGTGGGTCACGGCTCCAAGGGAGGTGGTCAAGTATGCGCGCCACCCGAGTCATCTATGTAGAGAATGATCCTGCTCTCCTCGGCATTATGGGTTCGCTACTTACTGAGTCACCGGAAATTGATGTAGTGCTCGCAACGGAGAGCCCGAGTGAAGCAATCGCTTTCGAGTCGATCGAGTTTGTGGATGTCGCCCTGCTTGATCTGGCCCTAGGTGCAGGCGAGATGAATGGCGTGGACCTCGGTCTCGCGCTGAGGCAGCGGAATCCAAATCTGGGTATCGTTATTCACTCGCAGTACCCGCTTGACTTCGCGACGGAGCGAGTCCCGACCAATGAACTTATGGGGTGGTCCTGCCTTCAGAAGTCGGGCCAGATCAATCTCGACGATCTCGTAGTTTTGCTGAGGGCAACTGCGCAAGGGATTGGCAATCAGACACAAGCAGTTTCGCGGGACCCTAAGGTAAGCAGACACCGCCCCGGTGCCGAACTGGGTCGCCTCTCTGACCGGCAGCGAGCCATTATGGGCCTAACCGTTGCGGGCTTTAGTGCACAACAAATATCCGAGCAACTCGCACTTAATTACGATGCCGTTCGCCAAGACTTAGTGCGCGCGTACCGAATTCTGGTGCTGGAAGAGACGGCGGGCGATGACCGCAGAACCCAGGCAGTTCTTGCGTATGTCCGGCTAACACGCGAGCAGATCTGGGATTCGAATTGACCTCGGAGGCGCTATGAAGGCGCAGGCGCAGGCGCAGGCGCAGGCGCAGGCACGGCTTCGCTGGTGGCAGTACCTCGGCCCGTGGCCCTACCGCCCGTGGGTGTCAATCATTTCGGTTGGCTTACTGAGCACACCACTTGTACTGGATGCCAGCGAGAGCATTTTGGCAGACCCCATAAGTGTGGTCTCAATCGCTCTTGTTCCGTCGGCCGTCGGCGCGTTAACCATCTTTGTCGCCCTCAGCTTGGCAAATCGCTACCTGCGCTATCAGGCACCTAGAAGGCTTATTACTTACCTACTCTACGTGTTGGGCAGCTTGACCCTCGGAATGTTGGTCGCCTCCGTCGCACGATTACTACTTGGGAATTCATTTGATCTTGTAGCTGTCGCCTTAATCTCCGGGACAGCACGCCTGGCGCTGTGGACCTTTTTAGTTCTCGCACTTGTCGGGTTAGCGAATCGTCGCCTGCATTGGCAAGTGCAAATGACCCAGCAGGCGCTTGATCTTTCTCTCCACCGGCAATTACTCCTGGTGATAAGCGAGGAAAGATCACGTCGCCAAATTGCAAGACTCCTCCATGACCGGGTGCAGTCGGTCCTTATGACCTCATGCCTAGAGTTACGCGCCGCAACGGCCCCGGGTATTTCGGTGGACCATGAAAAAATTGACAGAATAATTGCCAAACTGGAAGGCGTCCGTGGGATTGATGTACGTCAAGCTGCGCGGGCACTAAGCCCTGAACTGGGAAATGTTGATCTCCACACTGCGCTTAAGGAACTAGCCGCACTGTATGAGCCCGGGATGAAAACCGAGATCAGGATTGATCCGTGGATCGGTGACCCCGCAGCCCAGGTGCCAGAGGACATGCTTTTGGCCTGTTATCGAATTGCCGAGCAGGGGCTACTCAATGCCGTGGTGCATGGCAATTCAACGAAAGCCATCCTGGAAATCGCGCCCATTGATACTGGCCAGCTACAGATTGTGCTTACGGATAACGGCAAATCGGGCACAGACACCGAAATTACCCCGGGCTTGGGATCGGCGGTCCTTGATTCGTGGTGTCGGATGTTTGCCGGTGAGTGGAAACTTGACCTGTTGCCGGCCGGTGGTGCTCGGCTGACTGCGCGAATTAACTGCGACCTCCCAGCAATAGCGGGACTGACCCCCCAATAGATGTCACTGTAGTGACATTTTGGGTTAGGGCTTTTTAGCAGGTTTATGGTTTCCGCAGGTTGAGTGCTGCCTATAGCGAAACGAAGGTTTAGCTGGGGAGTATCGACTTTGTAAGGGTCGAAAAGGATTTCGATTAATGAATTAATGGGCCGCCAAATGGTGGCCCTGGGCATGGAAGCTCAATTTCAAGTGGATGCACACCTCGGTGTGTCTAAGCGGATGGAGCTGAAATGCAAGATGTCATATCTGGAGGCCAGCGGACTCTATCTCCGCAGCGCCAACTCCTTGTCACGAGTAATTTGGCGCTAGTCGGTTACGTAGTCAGCGGATTAGCCATGAAACTTCCCACGTATGTAGATCGTGACGAACTTAGATCGGCCGGGCTTGAAGGCCTTGTCCAGGCCGCCCATTCCTTTGTCGAGGACCGCGAAGTGCCCTTCCGGCACTTTGCCATAACCCGCATCCGCGGTGCAATCATTGATGATTTGCGCCGGAAGGACTGGGCCTCGAGGTCGGTCCGTCAGGCCGGCCGGGCCCGTGAAGGAGCCGTCGATCACTTGGTCGCCACCCTCGGTGCCACCCCAACGAGCGTTGAGATCGCCGAATACATGGGGATCAGCCTCGAAGAGCTGCGCACCCTCGATGCATCCCTCAGTAGGGGCAGCGTGCTTTCCCTTGACGCAGTGCCGACTTCCGGGGCCGTTTCTCCGGCGGAATTGTTGGATTCAGATTCCAGTGGCCCCGAGGATCAACTGTTAGATAGCGAGTTCCAGGTCTACCTCCGTGCTGCAGTTACCGCGCTGCCGGATCGACTCGAGACGGTCATTAGCCGTTACTTCCTGCAGGGGCACGCGATGGCCGATATTGCTGAGGATCTCGGTGTGACTGAGTCGCGGGTATCGCAACTGCGCGCCGAGGCGCTCATTCTGCTTCGCGATGGCCTAAATACCCACCTAGCGCCTGAACGGGTGCCAACATCGACGCGTCCAGGCGGTGCCGTAGACCGACGGCGGGCCGCCTACTTCGCCTCGGTGGCGGAGCATCGCCTAATGGGCCTTGACCAACAGCTCACCGAGGGCAAGAAAGCTGCCTCGGAAGATATTTCTCGAAAGAAGATCGCAGTGGAGATGGCCTCATGAACTCGGCCATCATCAATCTAGGAAAGGGATCTAATGTCCTTTGAAATTGGCGCGGCCAATCCCCTGGCAAGCAACGCCCGAGCAGACCTTGCGGTCCTTCAGGCGGGTTCCACCGGCGCCTTGGCAAAGATCTCAAGTAGTGCAAAGGCGGCCGAAGCCCGTCCGGTGGCAGCAGCCAGCGCACCCATGGGCTTGGTGTCATCCTTGGCGGCCACACAAACTGCGGTCACTAGCACTCAGAACGCTGTAAACACCTTGCAGGTGGCGGACTCCGCCTATGCCAAGGCACTGTCGATCACCCAGCAGGGCCTGACCTTGGCAAATGATCGGCTGGCAGTTGGCGCCGATACAAAGGCGATTGACGCTCAGATGCTGGGCCTGCAGGCGCAAATCAATGACATTGGCGCCACCACCATGTTTGCCGGTACCCCGGTGCTGGGAAATCCGGTCACGGCATCGGTGAATTCAACCGGAGCCTCAATCACCGTGACTCCGAACCAGATTGCGCCGATCAACTCAAGTAGCCCGCAGCAAGCCGGCAGCATTGCCGATTTCCAGGCGGCTGCCGTTGCCATCAGTGATTCCAAGGCCGTTAATGCCGGGAATTTGGTCTCGCTGCAGAACTCGCTTCAGGTACTGGAATCCACCATTACCAATCAACAGGCTGCCATCGGACAGGCACTTGACGTGCGGGTGGTCAAGGAGATGATGAGCCTTAGTTCGGCCAACATCATGAGCGATCCCGCCGCAGCCCTGCAGGCGCAGGCCATGCAGATGTCTGACGCGGTGTTCAAACTCCTATAAATCTGTTTACCTATTCGCCTGCAAGATTGCCGCAAGCTGCCGATGAGGTAGTGAGGTGCAGTGGTTTTGAGGTAGAAGGAGGTGTGCTGTGGTCGGAATTACGTCGATGAACCTGATTGATGTGCCGTCAATTGTCGCCAACATCATGACCGCCGAATCCATGCGCGGCTCCCGGCTGATAGAGCAGAAGTCGACGCAGGATGCCCAGATTGTCGCTTATCAGGCGCTTAATGTGAGCATGGCCTCCGTCTTGAGTGCGGCTGAGTCAATTACCGGCTCGGTGTCCTGGGTGCCGACAAGCACCGGTGTCGCTTTCTCAAATGGGGCCGATTCGGGCAAGGTATCGGCTTATTCGACCTCTGGCGCTGTGCCAGGGGCCTCCCCATATGCATTTTCCGTTACCTCCATTGTTGGGGGTGGGTCGGCAACCGCGACCATTTCCTATACCAAGGGCGGTGCCACGGTCACCGAGACTTCGAGTTCTAACACGTTCTCAGGGTTGACGGATTTCCCCGGATTGACGATTTCGGTGTCGGGGGTAACAGCAGGCACGGTGACGCTGACGCCGGCTGCCACGACCGCGACCGCCTCATCCGTCATGACTACCGCCGCCTCTAACCTCGTTACAGCGCTAAATAACATGCTGAATCTGATCAAGGTCGAGACCGCAGCCTCCGGGGCCTTGGACACCGACTACACCCCCCGAGAGGTTTCGCAGACCCTGCTCAGCACGGCCTACGACGACTACACGCTGGCATCGTTGTCCGATGCCGGTATCGAGATGACGAAGGTTGGCTCGTTCACATTTGACGAGGCGAAGTTGTCCGCTGCCCTTGCTGGGGGATCTGCTTCGGAGTTAATTGGCCAGGTGGCGGCCTTTGCCGCTCGGGTGGAGGCGGTTGCGACAGCTGCCACCTCGGTTACCGGTTCGATATCTCGGGAGATCTCCACCCGTCAGACAAGGGTTACCGATCTAACGCAGCAGATCACTGATATGACCGAGGCTCTTGCCCTCCGCGAGGACTCCTTGACCGTCTTCTACTCGGACCTCAACGCGAAGATCCAGGCGCTGCAGACCCAGAAGAGCTTCCTGCAAACTACGTTTGACGTGTTCGTCAAAGCATTGACGTCGAACTGACCGAGATGGCAAAAAACCCCTACGAGGCTGCGGCGACTTATCGCGATCACGCAATCACTACTGCATCGCCGGCCCGGGTTGTTGTTTTGGTCTTTGAACGCCTCACCCTTGATCTCGAACGCGCTTTAGCCGCCCTTGAGATGGGAATTCACCCCCACCCCCACCTTGTTCATGCGCAGGAACTACTCATGGCCCTCCTGTCCGGTTTGGATACCAATGCTTGGGAGCATGCCCACCGCCTCGGGAGTATCTACCTATCCGTCCACCAGACCCTGATCACCGCCAATATCGAGAAGAACCCAGCGCTGATAACTGAGTGTCTTGAAATAGTCACCGGCCTGAAGGATGCTTGGGCGCACGCCGAGACGCAGGCGGGTGAACTTGCCGCCAGTCGGCAGTTGCGGGTAGTTGATGCCTGAGGATGGCAACAGCATCGGGGCGTGGGAATCAGTTCTCGCGAGTTTGGAATTGGAACTTCAGCAGGCAGAGCCGTTGGCAAGCGGGCGGACAATTGACATGAACACCGAATGGGTAGCGCCGCCCGCGATGCCACCATTGCCCCAACATTTGGGCGATCGGGTACGCAAGATTCTAGACGATCAGGCGGCAATGCTGCTGCGCCTGGAAACCACTCGCAGGAACACGCGTAAACACCTGCAGTACCTTGATGCGAGCGCAGCCAAGGGCATGGGCAGCGGCCCGCTCTTCATTGACGAGCACTCTTAACCCCCGACAGCACGTTAGGCGGATTACAGCTACAGCTGCTGCGCCTACACGTAGAGGTTTCAAGAGTCCTATTTCTAGGTATCTAAAAATCTGCGGAATAAACCTAAACCCAGGCCATTTGGGGCCGTTTACTCATATGAGCTCCAAGGATGGACCTCATGGATTGAATCTTCAAGGAGGAAGATAGTGGCTTACACAGTCAACTCAAATGTTGCTGCATTAAATGTTTATAACAACCTCGGGGTGCACCAGGCTAAGTCCAGTGCTGCACTTGCCCGAATTTCTAGTGGTCTTAAGGCCGCCGGTGGTGGCGATGT
>JBIIOU010000121.1:0-6197 GCA_044336815.1 Candidatus Nanopelagicales bacterium
TCATGTGACAAATCGACGGTTACTTCCCTGAGGGCCGCTGCCAGATCCCGGCGAGACTGTGCATTTCTCGCATTAAAACCTTTTGGGATACGAAGTTTTGCAATCGCCTCAACCGGTGCGGTGATTTCGACGGTAGAGATCCGGCGCACTTGTCGATCCGCGGTTAGCACCATTGGACGTGGTTCATCCCGGGGATTTGAACTGCCGGGGTCAAGGACGACAACGGGGCCAGAACGACGCCCGCCGGGGATGATGAACACATCCCCCACTCGAAGGGCGCGCAGCGAAGTAAATGCCGCATCACGCCTGCGCCCGGCTGCGTCACGCGTTAGATCCTTCTCGCGCCTATTTGCATCCTCGCGAATTTGCGCGTACTCCTCGAAATTACCCAGATGGCATTGCATTGCCTCGCGGTACCCGTCCAAGGCGTCCTCGTGCTTCCGCAGTGAAGTCGCTAATCCAACGACTGATCGGTCCGCTTGAAATTGTGCGAAAGAAGTCTCCAAGATTTCGCGGGCCGGGTCATGCCCGATTCTCGAGACGAGATTTACCGCCATGTTGTAGGAGGGCTGGAACGACGACTTGAGTGGATAGGTGCGCGTTGACGCCAAGCCAGCAAGAGCCCGTGGGTCTAGTCCCGGGTGCCAAAGCACTACCCCGTGACCTTCAATATCAATTCCGCGCCTCCCGGCGCGTCCGGTCAATTGGGTGTACTCCCCCGGGGTCAAATTGACGTGCGTCTCGCCATTCCATTTAACAAGTTTTTCCAGCACCACCGAACGCGCCGGCATGTTAATGCCAAGTGCCAACGTCTCGGTTGCAAAAACCACTTTGAGTAACCCCTGCTGAAATAGGCTCTCAACTACCTCCTTGAAGAGCGGGAGCAGCCCGGCGTGGTGTGCTGAAATCCCGCGCTCGAGCCCAGCGAGCCACTCCTCGTACCCGAGTGCCGCGAGATCACCCGGCGGCAGATTCTGGGTGGCTTCGAGCGCTGCAGCACGGATTGTCACCCGCTCCGGTTGGCTAGTGAGTTTGAGTCCGGCATTCATGCACTGCTTGACGGCATCGTCGCAACCCGCGCGGCTGAACAGGAAGTAGATCGCCGGCAGCAATCCCTCCCGCGCGAGTCGGTCAATGGCATCACTTCGCCATGGCGTGTGCGCACTGCGCGGCCGACGGCCACCAGGTTGACGGCCACTTTGTTGACGGCCACCGCCCATCCGATCATTTCTGACTTCATCACGGGCGATCTGCTCAAGGTCCGGATTCACTAGCGACTGTTGCTCATCAACAAACAGGTCATACATACGGGTGCCCGCCATAACGTGCTGCCACAGGGGTACCGGACGGTGCTCTTCAACAATGATGTCGGTTTCCCCACGCACCGCCCCCAGCCAGGCCCCAAACTCCTCAGCGTTACTCACTGTTGCCGATAGCGCGACCACGGTCACAGATTCGGGTAGGTGGATGATGACTTCTTCCCAAACCGCTCCTCTGAATCGGTCCGCAAGATAGTGAACTTCATCCATGACCACATATGCCAAACCCGTCAAAGTTGAGGAGCTCGCGTACAGCATGTTCCGGAGAACTTCAGTTGTCATGACGACGATGGGCGCTTCACCGTTGATCGTGTTATCGCCAGTCAGTAGTCCAATGTGCTCGGCGCCGTAACGATCAACTAGATCGTGGTACTTCTGATTCGACAGGGCCTTAATTGGTGTCGTATAGAAACACTTTCGCTGGCTCTCAAGTGCCAAATGGATCGCGAACTCGCCGACCACGGTCTTACCTGAACCAGTCGGAGCGGCAACTAAAACCCCACGGCCGGCTTCGAGACTTTCGCAGGCTTGGACTTGAAAAGTGTCGAGGTCAAATTCATATAACTTGTTAAACTGACTGAGTGCACTTGAGCTGGCTCGCGATCTGCCCATTGCTGCGGCATAGCGCTCCGCAGGAGAGGACATGTGGCAAGGCTACGCAGTAAACGCACTTACCGCGCGAGGACTCGCAGAGCCCCGGGTACAACCTTCACCTCTACCGGTAACGGCCCAAGGCGTTCGCCATCAGCGTAGGCAATTTGTCCAGTGGCTTCGACGGTTATCGATTTTCCGCGAAACATTTCGACTTTTGGATTATTCACATGAGTACCTTTGTAAACGGTTGGGAAAACCCTCAGGAATGTGGCTTTGGATAGTTCATGTAACCAGGTTATATCTAGCTCACCATCGTCGATTAACGCATTTGGACAAACCCGCATCCCACCGCCGTAACTGATGCCGTTGCCGATCGAAACCAGCATCGCGGAGCCCTCGTAGGCGCTCCCATCAATGACAACGCGGTACGATACTGGCGAAAAAGTACGCAGCTCGCCCACAATTCCAAGCAGGTATCGTGCTTGCCCACGCGGCCAGCGCATCTGGTTGGCGCGCTCGTTGACACAGGAATCAAATCCCGTCGATAAAACACCTAGGTACCAGCGCTTTTGCCCGCTGGGCAAAGTCGCCTGTGCTAGATCAATGACTTTTGGGGTGGCAGCCTGTTCGACAATGAGACTTGCTGCAGCCCTTGGATCACCCCGAGGCACACCGAGTGTGCGTGAATTGTCGTCGCCCGTACCGGTAGGGATGATTCCTAAAATTACCGATGATTGGGCGACCGCTTGAATTACATTGTTAATGGTGCCATCACCACCGCAAGCAATCACCATATCGACACCTGCAAGTACTGCTTCGCGGCTCGTTAGCTCTGCGTCGGCTTGCGAATTAGGCACGACAATCGTAGCTTCAATACCTGCAGCCACTAATACTTGTGCAGCCGCTCCGGCCGCCGCCAATCCAGTGCCGGCACCGGCTTTGGCATTGACAATGAGAATGGCACGCCGTGTCACGGCTTCAAATCGCCCGGTTCTATCGGCTTTTCCGGATCAAGTTCAACTACTGGATCAAGTTCAACTACTGGATCAAGTTCAACTACTGGATCAAGTTCAACTACTGGATCAAGTTCAACTACCGGATCAAGTTCAACTACTGGATCAAGTTCAACTACCGGATCAAGATCATCTAGTGGATCAAGTTCATCTACCGAGCTCAATTCATCAAGTCCATCGATGGTGGATGCCTCATCATCATTCAATTCGCTAAAATCTTCGCTCTTAGGGCGACGTTTGGCGCGTCGTCGATCATTAGCGAGACTGACGAGAATCGCGATGATTACCAGAACTAAAATAGGCCCAGCGAGCAGGAGCAGGTTGATTGGATCCCCGGTTGGGGTGGCCACCGCCGCAAATATGAAGACGATAAAAATAATCCAACGCCACCAAGACACTAGGCGCGCACCCGTTAGCATTCCAGCGAAGTTGAGGAGCACAATCATTAACGGTGCGAGGAATCCCACCCCGAAAACAAGAATGGTTCGAATGAAGAACGACAGGTATCTGTCTACTGAGACGATGTTTTCGACACCTGCGGGCGTGAAGCCAAATAGAATTTGCATTCCGTAAGGCAGGACGGTGTAGGCGAGCATTACTCCGCCCGCAAAAAGTGGTGTCGCTACAGCGACAAAGCCCAGGGCCCAGTATTTTTCATTTCGACGTAACCCTGGAGTAACGAAGCGCCAGAGCTGATAGAGCCAGATTGGGCAACTGAGAATGATCCCGGCCACTGCAGCAACTTGCATCTGTAGAACAAACGGGTCAGCAACCCCGGTGAGTGCCAAAATCACTGTCTGACCATTTGCCCGCGCTTGTTCTACCACGGACTCGAAAGGGGCACTTAGCCAGCCAAATAACTGGGGGTAATAGATCCACCCGACGACCATGCCGAGCGCGATGGCGATTCCGGCCTTTAGCAGCCTCGTGCGCAACTCACGTAAATGATCGGTGAGCGGCATCGCTCCCGATTTAACTTGCTTCTCGCCTGCCATCAAAAAGGTGTCCCGCTAACTTCCTACGAAATTAGCTTGCGGATTGGCCTTTCGTCTCAGCAACCTGCTCAGGCTGGGCCTCCGGCTCCACCAAAGATGGCGCTGCAGGCGGTGCGGCCGAAATTGCGGGCGCATCCGGCTCTGTGGCTGAGACGGTCACTTCGCCGCCGACCAAGCCCTTGGTTTCGGCCTTGAATATCCGCATTGATCGACCCAGACCCCGGGCCGCATCCGGCAGCCGCTTAGCACCGAAAAGTAGAGCGATAATGGCAATGAGGATTAGCCACTCTGCGCCACCTAGATTTGGCATACTTAAACCTCCTGGTCTTGCCCGTCGGCGAAACCGACCAGCCTAGACAGATCATACGCTGCCAGGGCAGCGGCCGACTGTATTTTGACATTATTGCGCAATTCCTTGGGCTCAATAAGCTCGGCGTAGCCGCGCAGCGACAGGATCAGCCGCACCAGCCAGGCACCGTCATGGGCGGCGATACTTGCCGTGGCACTGCCATCCGGGTGTTCTTGGACCACCCGCATCGCGTGCACATCCAGGGCCCACCGCACCTCCGGTTGGAGGATAATGAGCGCGGTGAAGGCTTGGAGCTCCATAACATCGGCACTTAGGGAAGCTGGGGAAGTGATAACTTCACCGACATTCGCCTCGACTATGCGATCAATGCGAAAGGTACGAACAGCGCCAGCTGAACGGCAAAACCCTTCGAGATAAGTGCGCCCATCGGTCGACTCCATCCGTAAGGGTTCGACATCTCGGTCAGTTACCGTGTCGCCCGCTGCGCCCCCATAGCGAAGGTGGAGTAGTCGATTCTCGTTCAACGCACTCGCAACAATTGAAAGCACTGCATCAATTTTACTTTCTTCCAGAAGCACCGGTGTGTCAACTGCACCGACCGCCAATTGCAGGCGATGAGTAGCTGACACGAGCGCAGCACGATCATGGGATCCAGGTACTTGCGCAAGTAGACGAAGTGCGACCAATAACGACATGGCTTCGGCCGGTGAAATGCGAAGGGGTTTGCGCAATGTCTGTGGATCGAGAACGTGGATTCGCCCGTCGTCCCAAAAGTCAATATCTACCAATTGATCGGGGCCGTAACCTGGGAGGCCGCAGACAATTAGGAGCCAGAGGTCCTTCTCAAGTTGCTCCGGTGATACATCAAAGTGCCTTGCAGCTTCATTAACGCTAACTCCGTCGTTGACACTTAGCCAAGGCACTAAAGCCAGAAGGCGTGAGAGTCTGCCGATTGAGCTTGATGTTGCGCTCATGAACTTTCACCACCGTGCAGTTGGTAGATACGCCGCAAAGAGGCCAACACGTCATCGCGCACGACTTTTGGCTCCAGTACCTGCGCACCAGCCCCAGCGGCACATGCCAGCGACTGTAATTGCTCACTGGTGCGCGCACCAATGAAAATCTCACCCGCCGCATACGGGTCTAGTTTCTTTTCCACTTTGCTAAATCGCCTGAGCTCAGCCCCTTGCCCGGCGCGGACAAAGACGCTCATTTCAAACTGACTATCTGGTGCGTGAGCACCGATCAACCCTCGTACCTCAAAATCGGCTGGCATCGGATGCTCTTGTGCCTCGGCGAAAACCTGAACTGTTCCGACGATTCTGGATAGCCGAAAGACCCTATTGGCCGCGCGGTCGTTGTCATGCCCAACCAAATACCAGTGCCCTTCTTGGGCAACAACCGCCCAGGGGTCGACCCGACGCCTACGCGCAATTTGTGCATTCCCGGATCGGTAGTCAAAAGAGACAACCCGTTGTTCGCGTACCGCGGTGAACAACGGCAAAATAGCGGCATCGGTTTCGGACCATCGCACGTTGACAAGTGCTGAAATATTCGCGGGCGTCGCTGCTGCACCTTGTGCCGCTTCGAGCTTCCGAAGTGCAGTGGTGGCGGCTGGGCCGATAATGGCCTCATCCCATACGCTTGCGGCCAAGCTCAGGACCGCGAGCTCCTCGGTGGTAAATGACAATCCCGTTAGTTCGTAATCCGCGAGTGAAATTCGGTAGCCTTCAACTTCCCCATTTACATCGGTGACAGTGTCAATAGGGATACCCATCCCGCGCAGTTCATCCTTATCGCGCTCGAACATCCGCTCGAAGGCACTATCGCTTGGGGCGTCAACGTAGCCAGGCACACTTACTTGGATATCCGAACGGCGAACGGCGTGACGACTTGCCATCAGACAAAAGACAAGATTCAGTAGGCGCTCAGTACGGTCAATTCGAGTTGGCGCCATAGAGTAACT
>JBIIOU010000001.1:0-78259 GCA_044336815.1 Candidatus Nanopelagicales bacterium
GAGAGCAGGTTCGGTGTCGAAAGTATCCCTGCCGCGCCGCGTAGGCCAACCTTTTCGTCGGGATTCGAGCCCACGGCGACCCACTCGCGAAACCTGTTGCAGTGCAAGAGATTTCGGCGCTGCAAAGGCCATTACTTCTCCAATGACTTGTGTAGTCCGCTGGACTTGGTCCGTGGCTCGATATAGCCTTCCAGCATGATTCCGTTCGTCGTTCTCACCGTGATGGTCGGCGGAGTTTCGCTTGCTCTTTTCTTGAACCGCGGTCGCGGCAACGTTCAGGGTTGCTGCTGCCCATCTGACCCGAGCAGGGATGCCCGCATGCGGGAGGCCTTCAGTGAGGCAGACACGGTCAGCACGAAGGAGTAATGAGCGGGGGCGTCAAACACCGCCCCGGTGTTGGTTCGTTCATTCGCCATGTGTGATCACGTGTTCGATCGAACGCGTTGTTTACCGGCTTCGGTAGCGGGTAGCTCGATTGTCATGGTCGTCCCGAGCCCTGTCCCCGGTGAGGCGGCGGTGATGCTCCCTGAGTGGTCGCTGACCAGGGCACGTGCAATGGTGAGTCCCAGTCCACTGCCGCCGCCGTCGGTGCTGATCCGTGATGGGTCAACGCGATGGAATCGCTCGAACACCGAACCCACCTGATCGGCGGGTATCCCCTCGCCGGTGTCCTTGACCGTGAGCCGGACGCTCGAGCCGGCACGGTCAACGGCGACGGGCCAACTCCGCGGAGGTAACCGACCTTGCCACCCAGATCAAGGCGGCGCAGGACCCGGAGATCGGGCAGATGCGCGGCTGGCTGCAGCAGTGGGGCGCCCCCGAGCAGATGGACGGCATGGACGGCATGGACCACGGGGAAATGGGGCACGGGGACACGGACTCTGACTCCGGTGACTCTGGCGGGCAGAGCGCCGGCGGCATGATGTCCGATGCGGACATGGGTGCGCTCGGGAATGCCAGCGGCGCCGACTTTGACCGCATGTGGCTGACCATGATGATTGCCCATCACGAAGGCGCCATCAAGATGGCCGAGCAGGTAAAGGCCGAGTCGACCAACCCAGACGTGACGGCCTTGGCCGACGCCGTCGTCGCTGGGCAGAAGAAGGAGATCGACACAATGCAGCAGCTGCTGGACAATTAATCACCACGAAGGGGAGTCTCGATGAACACGACCACGAGCTTCGCCGTCATCGAGACGCTCATCGATCAGGAGGGATACGAGGTCACATGGCCCTGACTCCCGCCCACCCGTTTGCGGCAGCGGCGTTGGCCGTTGCCTCCGGCCTAATCCTGACCGCATGCGGTGGCACCGGTGCCACGTCCACAACAGTTTCCGCACCGGCGGTTGACGGGGCTGCCCTGCCTGCGCATGTACATAATCTCGCGTATAACGGCGACACCCTGCTATTCGGCACCCACGAGGGGTTGTGGGAGCAGGCACCCGGGCAGGCTCCCAAGGCCGTCTCTCAGGAAGCCTTCGACGTCATGGGATTCACCAAAAACGGTGACCGATGGCTCGCCTCAGGCCACCCCGCGGCCGGCAGCACTGCGCCAGGTGACCTCGGCCTCCTTGAGTCGACCGACGAGGGGGTGACCTGGAGCCCGGTCGCACTTTCCGGGTAGGTTGACTTCCACCGACTTGTCGCTGCCGGCGACCAACTGTTCGGCATCAACTCCGCGGACAACGCCCTGCTTCGATCCGATGATGGGGGCCGCTCATGGACCTCGGCCGGTGCCGTTCCGCTGTTCGACCTCGCCGTGGCTCCGGATAACCCCGACACCTTGCTGGGGACGACAGCCGACGGGCCGGTTATCAGCACCGACGCAGGAACCACGTTCGAGGCTGCGCCCGCACCTGCGCTGATCGCATTTCTTTCATTGACCCCTCGCGCGCTGGTAGGCGTCGCAGCCGATGGGCAGGTACTGGAATCCACCGATCGGGGCGCCAACTGGCAAGCCAAGGGTCAGGTCGCCGGCCCTCCCGCCGCCGTGGCCGCCGACGGCAGCCGGGTTGCCGTGCTGGCGGGCGGAGTTGTGTACGAGTCCACCGACAACGGGGCCACCTTCACCCAGCGGGTCACCGGGATTACCGGTCACTGACGAGGAGGGCCGCCCGTCGCCCGCTTGCTTTGTGCCGTCCAGCTCCCTCTTGCCGGTAAAACGAGGTCTTCATCGAATCTTGACACAAGATTGGCGAGTCCATGGCAATGCCACCCGCATAATAAAGGGGAAGGTGGCGCCACCAAGTTGGAGCGGACGAAGACGATAGGAGAGTTGCGCAGTGTTTCAACCCCGTCTCGGCCGTCGTTTCGTCTCCGCGGTCGCGGTGAGCATCCTGGCCTTCACCGCTGTTGCCCTCGGTTCCTCTTCGGGAATGGCAGCTCCGCAGGTCGATCTTCGGGAGGTCGAGGCGCAGGTCCGCGATCTGGAGATGCAGGCGGGCGCAGCACATGAGGAGGCTTCGCGGGCAGCTGATCGGCTGAGCGCCGTTCGGCAAAAGTTGGATTCGGTGCAGGGGCGACTCCTGAGCCAACGTAAGGAGTTGAATCAGACTCAGGCCGTGCTGGAAGATCTCGCGCGCTCCTTATATGCATCGGGCGGGATCGACCCAGCCCTCGGGTTGTTACTGGCCGAGGATCCCGTTGAGTTCCTTGCGCAGGCCTCGGTGATGGGCCAGGTGGCTTCGAGCCAGGCCGGGCTGATCCGGCAGGCACAAACGGGACGGCTACGCCTTGCCCAGACGGAAGCCGAAGCAGCCGACCAGGAGGCGCAGGCCAAGGAACTTGAGGCTGAAATGAGCGCAGCCGAGGCGCGCGTCACCGAACGACTCGGGCAGGCGCAGTCCGTTCTGGGCAACCTCCGAGCGGAGGAGAGGCAACGGCTCGCCCGATTGCAGGCCGAGCGTCTAGAGCAGCAACGAGAGGAAGCAAGCCAAGCCGCCGGGACCTTCACCTCAGGTTCGGCCACTTCGGGCGGCGGCTATAGCGTTTCATCGCGCGCTCAGGCCGCAGTCAAGTACGCGCTGGCGCAAGTCGGTGAGCCGTACTCCTTTAGCGCCCGTCCGCCGAACTCGTGGGACTGCTCGAAACTAACCGCGGCCGCTTGGGCACAGTCTGGTGTTGGGCTAACCGCCCTGAGCTACACGCAGTGGGACCAGACGAAACGCGTACCCGTGTCGGAGATTCAGCCCGGGGACCTGGTCTTCTACTTCGGCAGTGATGTCCATCATGTGGCGATCTACATAGGCAACGGCAAGATGGTGAGCGCCTCCAACCCCTCAGATGGCGTCGAGATCACCAACTTCCTCGGCCCCTGGTATGGGGAGCGATTCTCCGGCGTGGGCCGCGTTATCGGCTGATGATCGCCCGCGGTGTCTCGAGCTTGCAGGACACCTCAGGGATGATGTGACGGTGATATTTCGCTGGCGGCTCTTGGTCTCTGTAGGGCTAGTAGGTCTACTTATTGCGAGTGCACCTGTAGCAGTATTTGCGAGCACCCCTGCCGGCTGGCAAGACGTGCGCCTTGAGACTCGTACCGTAAGTGCCGCTGGCACCACATTTGCCTGGGCCGAGTTAGGTACTGGGCCGACACTTCTGCTGCTGAACGGCACCGGATCACCGATGTCAGAGTGGGATCCGAAACTACTGGCTGCGTTGGCGAAGAACCGTCGGGTGATCGTGTTTGACTATCCGGGCTTGGGGCTTTCGGGCCCGGCACCGTCGAAGTGGGAGTTTTCGGCCGCCGCCGATTGGGTAAATGATTTCCTGGCGAAGGTCTCACCGGGGGAACCTGTTGATGTACTCGGGTGGTCGATGGGCGGTTTTGTTGCACAGCAACTAGCCGTCCGCCACGCCACTTCAATTAGGAGTTTGGTGCTCGCGGCAACAAATCCCGGCGGTGATTCAGCGGTGCTCGGGCCCCTTTGGGTTCAGGAGGCTGATAGTAATTCTGAAGGCAGTATTAAGTCGTATTTGGAAACTAATTACCCAGCCACCAAAGTTGCTCAATCGCGTGGCCGCGCATTTGTTAGCCGACTCGTTTCCGCAAATGAAGATGGCTCGTACCCGGATGTGTCCGTGCCGACTAGAACCTACAACGCGATGGTGGCGGCCGAGGATCCTTGGCTTCAGAGCAACGCAAATGCGAACTCTTTGCGGGCGATAAGAATTCGAACATTAGTTATCACCGGGGCTAAAGATGTCATTACCCCGCCGGCCAATAGTCGTTATATAGCAGGGGCGATGCCCAATGCGAAATTGATTTTGATTCCAAGAGCCGGGCACTCGTTCCTTTTTCAAGAACCTAATGCAGTGGCGTCGTCAGTTGCCAAGTTCTTGGATTCAGAATCTTGAGCTGCCGAATCTGGGCGACGGCGCACCAGCGCGACGCCAATCGTGGCTAGCGCAAACCCGGCAAGTGATAGCGGTAGTAGTTGCTCACTAAAAAGTAGGTAGGCCTCGATCAAAGTCACCGGCGGTACTAAGTAATACAAACTAGATACACCGGTTGCGGTGCCAACGCGAAGCAGCCAAAACATCAGTAACACCGCGCCAATGGACAGCGCGAAGACCAGCCAGGCCAATGCTCCGAAGAAAGTTGGTGTCCAATCAATAACGATGTCCTCGGTGAAGAAGGCGAGCACCGCCAACAAGGTGCCCGCGGCCGCGTACTGCACTGCTGTCCCAGGCAACATGGGAATACTGGCCCCGTACCGTTTTTGCAACACTGTTGCAGCCGAAGAGGAAATTAGTGCGATAAGTGCGGCGAGCACCGCGAGCGGTGGGTAATCTTCCGGGCTGCCTTGATGCATCAAGCCGGGAGTTAAAACGATAATCGCTCCGAGTAAACCCAAGGCGATCCCGATCCATTGACGTTGCACTAAATGTTCACCGAGAGCTGGTCCCGCAAAAACCGCAACCAGTACTGGTTGCAGGCAAACCACTAACGCGGTAACACTGAGCGGTAATCCCATGCCGATGGCGACAAAGACGCCTCCGAGATAACCGGCATGCAGTAGCACCCCGATCACGGCCGAGCGCCGATAATCGATAGCTTTGCTCGGCCAAGTGGAGCGCAGGAGCGCGGTCAGTAATGCGAGAACAACAGCGGCGATAGCCAGCCGGATGGCAAGTAGTGCAAATGGTGGTGCGTACGGTAGCCCGTAACGGGCTCCCACGAAGCCGGTGCTCCAAATCAACACGAAGACCGCTGGCGCAGCAAGAGCCAGCAAGCGTTTCATAGCCTCAGGCTAGCGGCCCGCGTTAGTCTAAAGTTGGTAGCGTCACGCATCCTTCAGCTCGAGCGTGCGCGTTGTTAGGGGGACGATGCTCAGGATGGTGAATTGGAACCTGGCTAGCGCGATGCGCACAAGTACTCGCGCGTCAGCGATCGCGACGCTTATATTACTGGCACTAATGCTTACTGCCTGCGGTCGCGAGGTAAGTGGACAACAAGCTCGTGACAACGAAATGGGCTTGTTAATACTTGCTGATGCAGATCGCGCGCCGGTGCCGGCGATAACCGGTGAGGCACTTAGCGGCGGCAAAATTGGGATTTCCGAATTTGGTGGCAAAGTAGTTGTGCTGAACGCCTTCGCATCCTGGTGCACGCCATGTCAGCAGGAGTTGCCGGTTTTAGCTGCCGCTGAAAAACAATATCCGAATGTGCAATTTCTGGGCCTTGATGTTCAAGACAATGACGAGGCCGCGCTCGGGTTCCTCGCTGCCGAAGGCGCCACCTATCCGGTGATCAAGGACCCGGCCGGCGACCTGCTAGCTCAGTTCACCATCAACCCGGCCAAGGGCCTACCGGTCACGTTTTTCATTGATGAACAAGGAAGGGTGGCTGGGAGAATACTTGGCAAAGTAACTACTGAAAGCTTGGCCGCCGCCATAAAATCCCTCACGTAATGCAGTAGCTGGCACGACACTTATACTACCTAATTCGCGACACTAAGTTGCGTCAGATGAATGGAGTCAAACATGGCTGACGAGATTATTGAAATTGGCGAGGACGTTGAAGTAGACATTGTTCTGGACGAATCGGGTATGCCAATCGGAGCGATTGTTGATGATCTGATCGTCGCGACTGGCGCCGGGGGCACGGTTGTCGACGAGACAATTGATGTTCTAGACGCTGACGGCAACCTAGTGCTCGAAGACGAAATTGTTTCGGTCTTTGATGCTGACGGTAATTTAGTCGCCGTTGAAGAGACTATTACCACTATCGACTAAAGCTGCGAAGCCAGTAGTTTGGCGCCATGCCCATAGATAGTGACCCACTAATAAGTGGTGAGCGTTCAAAGATCCTGGACGAGATGGGTTATGGCGGCCAACTACTATTGTGTGAGCGGTATTAGCCGGTTACGGCAAAGGCGTTATCTTTGATGGAGGTGGTACCGCGAGGTGCTAGCCATCCGAGACTGGCGGAGCAGTGATGCACAGGTTTGATTGCAACGCGCTCGTGAGTCCGATCGCACTCGCCATGGCGATAACGCTCGCCAGCCTCGGTGCGCAGCCCGCCCAAGCCGACTCGCGTAAACCCGCTGACATGGTGCTAAATTCCTTGCCGGTTTCGGTTGAAATGGCATCGGGCTATTCACGCTCACTATTTCGACATTGGACTGATGGTGACGGCAACGGTTGCGATGCCCGCAAGGATGTATTAATTGAAGAAGCTACAGCTGGTCGAGTAGTAGGTTGCACCGTGGTGGGTGGTGTGTGGCAGTCCGTTTATGACGGCGTTAGCACCTCAAACTCGAGCACTTTCGATGTTGACCATCGGATACCACTTAAAGAGGCTTGGGATTCTGGTGCTTGGCGGTGGTCTGCATCGACTCGTGAGGCATTTGCGAATGATCTGGGATTCGCGGATTCACTCATCGCGGTGAGTGCTTCATCCAATAGGTCAAAGTCCGATCGTGATCCGGCCGAATGGTTACCGAAATACGAGGTATGCACTTATGCAAAAACCTGGATTGCGGTTAAGTACCGGTGGCGGCTCGCGGTCGATACCACCGAGAAGTCAGCGCTGCAGCGAATTATCGGATCATGCCCAGGGCTCATGCTGGTACCTGACCTAGCGAGTATCAATACAGATCCGAGTGCCGCCCGCCCGAACTCGTCAGCGCCAGCCCCGACGGAGCCGATGGCTCCCACTGGTGGCGCAACCGACCCGCGCTTTCGCACCTGCGGTGAAGCGATCGCAGCTCGATACGGACCCTACCTAGTTGGCCGCGACGAGGAATACTCCTGGTACATCGATCGTGACAAAGACGGAGTCGTCTGCGAACGCTAGCCCTCGTCGGGGCGCAGTTTGCGAAGTGACATCACCAAGGCCACAATCCAGCCGACAAGTGTCCAACCAAGTAGTAAATCGACCAAGCCAACACTGACGTGGGTGCGGAGATTTCGAACCGCAGCAATGGCCCACGGCAACATGTAGCCAGCGGTGAGGATTGCTAGCACTACCGAAAGTACTTTCGTAAAGGTACTTGTTTGGTAGCGATCGCTCACCTCGATATAGATACGTTGCTCGGAGGATGACGAATCCGAGGAGCCCGGCGGTGGCATCATTGAGTCGCTCATATGGAAAACATTAGCTTGTACTGACGAGACTCGCCGCCCGGGTCGAGTGATCCGGCGATTCGCTCAAAGAATTTATCGGCTTCTCCGCAGCCCGCTTAGTAAATGTAGACGCGGGTGCCGCGCCCTGCTCTCTTGAACAGCCACTTGGCCTTATTTAGGTCGCGCAAATTGACGCAGCCATGCGAGCCGCCGAGATATCCATCGGAATGGAAATACGGGGAGTAGTGGACGGCTTGATCCCCGTCATAAAATAGCGCAAACGGCATCGGGGTTTGATAACGCGAAGATACGTGATCGCGGCTCTGCCAATAGACCCGGTAGGAACCAGGTGAAGTTCTTTGGCCCGAGACACCAAACCTTGCGTCGGCACTCATCTGTACCTTGCCGTCGACGACATAGCGAACTAGCTTTTGCTCAAGTGAGATGCAAATAGTGGTAACCTCGGCGCAAGCGATTGGTAGTTCACCGCGCGGCTCGCTGAGTATTCGGAGCTTAATCCAAGTTGCGCCATCGACTACCCCGGTTGGGTTGATGAAGAACTTGGTTTGGAACTCCTTCACATTGCCAGTCGTGCTGGTGCCGAAAAATGATGCGCCATATTCACCTTTGTCAATGGGGTAACCAAGCCATCCGAGGCGGTCCTGCAGCAAGGTGATCATCGGTCCCGTTTGCTGCTCACTTAGTGGAAGCGCGCCCGCGGTCGAGTCGGCTGCGCTTGCGGGAGCGGGGAGGACAATCGCGAGTACTAGCCCGGTTAATAGCAATACGCCGAACTTATGCACGAGACAACGTTACGGGGTGGGGATCTGGCAGGATCAAGGCATGACCTACACCTCGGTGAATCCAGCCGCGTTCAGCGAAGTTATTGCTACTTTGTCACTTGCTAGCGCGGCCGAGGTCGTCGAAAACTGCCGGATAGCCCACGATGCCCAGCTCGGTTGGGCAGCTGTCCCTGCGCCGGCGCGCGGCCGAGTGATCGCTCAGGTTGGGCGCCTTGTGGAGGCAAATAAAGAGGCTCTCGCCAGCCTTGTTGCCCGCGAGATCGGCAAGGTCTACGCGGAGGCTCTCGGTGAGGTGCAGGAAGTAATCGATACCTGCGATTTCTTCTTGGGTGAAGGCCGCCGTATGTACGGCCAGACCATCCCAAGTGAAATGCCCGATAAACAGTTGTTCACTTTCCGAAATCCAGTTGGTTCAGTCGTGATAATCACGGCCGCGAATTTCCCCGCGGCCGTACCATCTTGGTATTTCATCCCTGCGTTACTCACCGGCAACTCGGTGGTATGGAAACCCGCCGAGCAAGCGGGTGCTATTGCCCTGGCGATTACTGAACTCCTGCACGCTGGGGGAGTGCCTAAGGATGTGCTGCGGGTAGTAATCGCAGATGGTGAGGCAACTTTTGCTGGGCTCGAGGCGGCTCTTGACGCAGGATTTGTTGACAAGATCGGATTCACTGGATCAACAGCGGTGGGCCGCAAACTTGGTGAACTCGCTGGGAGGCATTTGCAATCACCGTGCCTAGAGTTAGGTGGCAAGAACCCGATGGTGGTTATGCCCGACGCAGACATTGATCTAGTAGTCGAAGGGGCATTGTTTGCTGGGTTCGGCACAGCTGGCCAGCGTTGCACCTCACTCGGCACTCTCTGGTTGCATCGATCAATTCACGATACGGTTTTGGCGAGATACGCTGACGCGGTCTCGAATGCGGCTGTCGGTGATCCGTTTGCCGACGTACTTTATGGGCCTGTGATTGATGAGAAGTATTTAGTCGATCACCTACGAAATCTGGAGTTGATTCAGTCTCACCACCGTGTTCTTGGTTCCACCGGCGTCGGGCAAATTACCAAGACCAACCCAAGGGCGGGGTTCGTCGGCGACCCTATGACGGGGTGGTTCGCGCACCCAACCATCGTTGCTGGGGTGCGCCCTGGAGATGCGCTTTACGAGAATGAGACTTTTGGCCCATTGGTAGGCGTGGGCGTTTTCGATTCGCTGGACGAGGCTATTGAGTTAGCGAACGGACACGGTTACGGGTTATCAAGTGCGCTCTATTCCAATGATCCAAAGACGATTTGGCGGTTCCGCGAGGGCATCAGTGCCGGCATGCTTTCGATAAATAATTCGACGTCGGGTGCAGAAGCCCATTTGCCGTTTGGTGGCAACGGTAAAAGCGGTAACGGCTCTAGGCAAAGTGGTATTTGGGTGCTAGACCAGTTCACCCGATGGCAAGCAATGAATTGGGATTACAGCGGGAAATTGCAAAAGGCACAGATGGACGTAATTGATCTACCGCATGATCCAGACTTTAAAATCACCTAGTCCTGCGTTTAGGCGCGCGACTCAAACATCCCAAATAGCGCGGCGATACCAAGTACCGAACGTGGTGAATACGCGGCTCGCCAGAGCCCACCATGGTTTGCTCCCTGTACGAAAAGCTCCATTGGGTTTTGCAATTCGGTAGCGGGATTCGCCGTAGCACTCGGATTTCTTAGGTCGTGCACCAACAATGCGGCCATCAAAGTGGTTGAAGTTGCTGGCTCGAAGACTTCTATGCCGAATCTTCCTGCGCCAGCATACGCGGAAGCGAGAGCACGACTCTTTACTACAGATTGTGTCCGCGTTGCGGGGGCTAGATTGATTGATACCGGTGTACCGGTCGAACGTGCTACCAATGCACGCCATCTTTGGAGGCGCTTTGCGAGTGCATAGTTGGCGCCCTGCTGCGAGATTAAGGAGTCGTTAAGCCCGACTTCTGTGCCGTCACCGGCGAAAATAGTTTGTTGGTAATTAGGCTCAAACTGTTTGAGGGTGCGCAGAGGAGTCTGGAGCAGCCCACTAAGGCCTCGGGCATCCCAGCGCCGACGTGATTCAAGGACAACTTCGAGGGGAACCATAAAAGTGTCGGTGGGTGTGGCGAGGTAGGCAAGGGAAATGTCACGGCTGCTACCGAGTAAGTCGGCAACCACTGCGTCGGCCGCCATTGACAGGAGCACATGTTGTGATCCGTCAGCGTATGCGTATGTACCAAGCACGAATGGTTGCCTGATTTCAGCGAGCCAAGTACGAACTTCAGGGGCGCGGGTAAGCAAATTCGCCCCGGCTACATTGGCGATCGCGAGATCATCTTCTGGGTGTACCAAGCCATCTACAACTAGCGGCGGGTTGCCGTCAGCATCGAGCTCAATTGGAATTCGTATTGAACCGGCCGTGCTTCGGGCAATGTCAATGAGCCGCTGCCAAATTGCGGGCCGTTGCAGGTCGACCGCGTGCACGGTCGCTCCCCAACGCAGGAGTGATCTGATTGGGCCCATTTCGGCTCCGGCGCCTAACAGCGCGATGTCGACCCCACGCAGATCGAGCCAATCTGGGTTATCCAGCACCAGGTGAATGGCTTCACCGAAACTTGGTTCGGCAATGCCATCGTCGACCCATTTGTCGACTTGGTCTCGCAAGTGCCTGCCAAATAGCCGCCTCCCGTGATAGGGCAACGACAGGTCGGACTCCAACTGTGCTGCACCTTGAACCTGTACCGAGCCAAAGCCAGAGGCAGAAAATGTCGCCATTGCTTCGCCTAAGTTCAACTCCTGGCCATCGCGGCCAAAGCGAAAACGCCGATGCGCAGAGTCCAAGCCGTCACTTGAGACCTGCAACGCAGCGGCAGGTGTCATGGTTGCCGCCGCGACGATGTCACGTATTGGAGTTAGGTATCCCGATCGCCAATCGCGGGTGTGCTCAATGCGCTCGGCAAGTGATGAATCCACTCCGCGAACACAATCAGCGAAGATCGCCCGCCCGGTTGCGCTTGTGCTGCGTTTGCCATCACCGCCCGCAGGGAAGCAAACCCCCTCGGGAGTTTGGTAGTCTGAGTTCACTGGCACAACTGCAGAATACCTATTTGGTTGGCGGGTGATCGTGCGGCCCAATGGAGCCGAGTTCGTCTGCGACCTCGAGGGTGATGTCGACGTCCGCCATCGTTGTTCGGAAATTGGTAAAACAGGGCCGCAGCCAAACCTGTCCATCGATAGTTGCTGGTGAGATGTAGACCCGGCCGTCACGCTGCATCCGAGCGCAAACATCGAGATTGTGCGCATCAAGGTCGGTGCAACCTGGCAACACATGTCGAAACGGCACAATTGACAATTGCGGTGGTGACGCCAGTACTTCAAAGCGTGGGTGGGCGCTGGCTGAACGATAAAGGTGCTGTGCTTGCTCGCAATTCTCGGCTATTGCCGCTCGAAATGCTTGGGCACCGTGAACGCGCAGCGCCAGCCATAACTTCATGGCACGCAGGGGCCGTGAGTACTCCAAAGTTATGTCGACCGCATTCAATTCGTCATCCTCGTGTGGGATGTATGCCTCATCATGGGCAAAGGTGCGCGCAAGGGTTTGCGCATCACGAACCAAGACTGCACTGCAGGCTTTAGGGACGAACATCCACTTATGTGCGTCGACGCTCACTGAGTCAGCGCGCGAAAGTCCAGCGAAGAGCGGTGCGGTTAGCGGTGCGCTGGCGGCGGGTAGGCCGTAGGCGCCATCGACATGGAGCCAAATACCGAATGACTCGCAGATATCCGCAAGGGCGGCAATTGGGTCCACAGATCCGGTCAGCGTGGTGCCGGCGGTGGCAATGACAGCAACCGGCGTAACCCCGTTTGCCAAGTCGAGTGCGATCGCTGCGTGAAGTGCCTCAGGTTGCATACGCCGTTGCACGTCAATCGGGATATCGCGAACCGCATTGCGTCCAAAACCCAAAAGTTCAGCCGCACGAGTAATTGAATAGTGGGCTTCGGCTGAGCAATAGATCGCGGGTCGAGTGTCACTTAGCCCAGTTGTGCGGGAACCAGGGAGTGCCCGTTCGCGGGCGGCAGCGAGCGCGGTGATATTGCTGATGGTGCCACCACTGGTGAATGAACCCAAGCGCGCGGGGAACCCCAAGAAATCAGCCAGCCAGCCGATGGTCTGGGCTTCCAGGCGCGTTGCAGCCCGGGCGTCTAGTGCCAAATTAATGTCGTATGAGTGGGCGAGGAGATCTGCCAGCGCACCAATCTCGAGTCCGCTTGAGCCGATATAGGCCAAATATCTGGGGCGTGATTGGGCTAGTGAGGCGTCGAGGACATCACCCGCGGCATCTAGGCTTTCAATGACATTGCTGCCTTGCTCAGATAGCGGTTTGCGTAGTTCATTGATGAGGAGTTCGCTGATTTCGGTCTCAGATTCACGTGGACTATCGAAATCTCGCCACGCATGGGCAACGAGCGCCGCGGCGTGCTCAAGTGCAGCTTCCCGACTTGCCCCTAATGAGAGCGAATCCTTCATCGTTCCAGCAAATGCTTACGGTAAGGAGCCAGTTCTGCGGTGCGGTCAACGCCGACAACCCCGACCAGGCCGCTTTCATCTGAATACTCAACTATGCAGGCGTCGTCCGCAGTGCCTTCAACTATCTGGATTGAAGTTGCTAGCCCTGGCATTCCGAATGACTGAAGTTTGTATTGGTACTGGTCGGACCAAAAAGAAGGCATGGCGGCAAAAGGTGCTTGATCTGGTTGTTCACCGCGTAGAAGTGAGGCGAGTGAGGCACCGGCGCGCCGGCCGGTCTCGGTCGGGATATTCCAATGTTCGATGCGCCTGGGGATGTTGCCGAAGAGCGCGTTCGGATGTCGGGCAATGTCGCCGACGGCAACCACTGGCACCTCGGCAGCAACCACCATCGCTTGGTCGACGAGTAGCCCGTCGGTGAGATCAAGGCCGTTGCCTTCAAGCCACTCCACATTACAAACCGAGCCGACAGCTTCAACAACAACCGACGCGGGTAGCTCGGTGCCGTCATCGAGTAACACGGAGGTAATGTGCTCTCCTCCAAGGAACGACTGCACGGTTCGGCCGAGGTGGAAGTTCACCCCATGGTGCTCATGGCGTGAACTCATGCCCATCCCAAGTTCAGCACCCAGCGGTCGCACCATCGGCTGCTCATCAATTGCGACGATATGTACCTCGGCGCCCAGGCCACGTGCCGTCGCCGCCACTTCGCACCCAATAAAACCCGCTCCCATAATTACCGCGGTGCGCCCCGGTACTAGGTAGTTGCGCAGGTTCATTGCATCGTGGGCGGTTCGCAGCACGTGACGACCATTTTCGGGGCCTGCGATAGGCAACCGGCGTGGGCGAATCCCTGAAGCGATGACAAGACCGTCAAATGACAAGTGGGTGCCATCGGCCAAGGTGACGGTCCGTGCGGCAAAGTCACTTGCGATCGCCGGTGAACCTAGTCGCCAGTCGACGTCGGCGACCGATGGCTTACGGCGAAACTCAAGTTCAGCAACGTGAACACCCGCTGATAGCGCCTCCTTTGAAAGGGGCGGCCGGTTGTACGGCATTGCTGGCTCATCGCCGACAACGGTGATGGCACCTTCGAAACCGGCACCACGAAGGGCCTCGGCTGCTCTTAAGCCACCAAGGCCGGCACCTACTACGAGTACTTTGGCAGTCATAACATTGAAATTATTGTCTAGCCGATAGCGATGCCTTGCGGTGGGTCTTGCGGTGGGTTCGCATCGACTCAGGTGAGTGTTGTCCGTCTAGCTTGCCGCAACCAAGGCAATGACCACGATGCCCTCTGGATGGAGTGTGGCGGAGCGTCGGTTACGATGAAGTGTGATGAGGCTGGGCGTCGTTTAACCGAAGTCACCGACCGTGGTACCCGTGAAATAACGCATTGGGAGACAGTAAATTACCTTGACCACATCTAATCGCTACATCTTGACTATCAAGTGCCCAGACCAGGCGGGAATTATTCATCGGGTTTCGGGTGCCCTGATGGCGGTCGGTGGCAATGTACTGGAGCAGGCGCAGTTCACCGATGAGGATTCAGGTTTTTTCTGCATGCGCACTAAGTTCGAAACACTCAGGGGAGACCTAGAAGCATTGACTTCGGTAGTGGTCGACCACGTCAAGAGCCTTGAGCCCGAGTTGACCCTTCGCCGTGAGGCCGATCATCTCCGGGCAATAATTCTTGTTTCAAAGCACGACCACTGCTTGCTGGATCTGCTTTACCGATTTGGCAATGGTGAGATGCCTATTGATATTCCAGTGATTGTTTCGAATCATGAGGACTGTCGCGAGATTGCTGACAGGTACCACATCCCTTATGTGCACTTGCCGATTACTCCAGATAACAAGGCTGAGCAAGAAGCTAAACTGTTAGACCTGATTGCTGAGCACGTGATTGATGTCGTTGTTCTGGCTCGATACATGCAAGTACTATCCGGTGATTTCTGCGACAAGATGCCGGGACGAATAATTAATATTCACCACTCTTTCCTGCCGGGGTTCAAAGGTGCTCGCCCATACCAGCAAGCGCATGAGCGTGGCGTGAAACTGATTGGAGCCACCGCACACTTTGTCACGGGCGATCTAGACGAGGGACCGATCATCGAGCAGAGCGTCGAGCGAGTAAGTCACGCGAATACAGCCGCTGATTTAGTGGAAATCGGACGCGATGTAGAGCGTGTGGTCTTATCCAGAGCGGTGCGCTTGTTCGCCGAAGACCGAATAATTCTTACCGGTCAGCGAACCGTCGTATTTTCCTAGCACTAATGCACTTTCAATGCCGACTGTCTGATCTTTGCTTAGGAATTAGGAGGGTGAAAAGTGAGTGAAATTTCTCCGCTCCTCGATGGCATAGTCGTGGTTTCAGTTGAGCAAGCGATCTCCGCACCGTTCGCGACGAGGCAACTCGCAGACCTGGGCGCGACTGTTATCAAGGTTGAACGCACCGAAGGTGATTTCGCACGCCACTATGATTCGGTGGTCGAAGGAAATTCGGCATTCTTCGTATGGGCAAACGTTGGTAAGCAGTCGATCGTTATCGATATGCGCAACCCCGATGACCATGAACTCTTGAAGGCACTAATCGCGGGCTCTGACGTATTTATTCATAACATGTCGCCAAGTGCGGCGAAAGGCAGAGGGCTTGACGCTGACACCTTGCGCGCTGAAAAACCAAACTTGATTGTGTGCGAAATATCTGGATATGGCCCAGATGGACCACGAAGTGAAGATAAAGCGTACGACTTAGCTATACAGGCGGAGGCTGGTGCTTTCTCCGTCACCGGCGATGAGAACATGAGCAAGGTTGGTTTCTCGGTGGCAGACATTGCCGCAGGCATGTATGCACTTACTAGCATTCTGGCCTCACTTGTGCGCCGTGATAGGACGGGTGAAGGTGCCTCCATCCATGTATCCATGCTTGAGGCGCTTGCCGAATGGCTTTCCGCTCCGCTATACGCCGCGGCATACGGTGTCGGCCAGCCTCCGCGGACGGGCCGTAGGCATCACGCGATAGCGCCTTACGGCACCTTTCACTTGAGTGATGACCGCACTATTTTGATCGCTGTGCAAAGCGACGGAGAGTGGCGGTCATTGGCCACATCATTATTGGAAGATCCCGCTCTTGGTATAGACCCAAGATTTTTGACCAACAGTAATCGCCTTGCAAATGTTGAGCAGTTGGAATCGCTGATCAGCGAAAAGTTGGCATCGATTTCAGGAGCGGAGGCGATGGATCGCCTACGCGACGGCCGCATCGCTGTGGCGCGGGTAAATGACCTCACCGGTGTCTGGGCGCATGAGCAACTTCGCGCACGCGGGCATTTTCACGAGGTGCAGACCGAGCATGGTCCGGTTGAGTTACTTGACCCACCATTTGACATTAGTGGCTGGGTTCGGCCCCCGAGCGGTGTACCGGGGTTGGGCGAACATGACCCAACGGTTCTGTCCGCCATTATCGAACGCGGCCGCAAGTAGGCCTGCAAATCACGTTCTGCATTTATTCTTAGTGGCTAAATTGCTTCAACTGTTTAGGTAGATGTCAGTAGGACTTGGGTAACCCAAGAACATGTTGGCCGAGATATGCGAGCACCAGATTGTTGTTAATTGGTGCTACTTGGTACAACCGGGTCTCCCTGAATTTTCGTTCAATGTCATATTCGACGGCGAAACCGAACCCGCCGTGGGTATCCATTGCGGCATTAGCGGCAGCCCATGATGCTTCGGAGGCAAGTAATTTCGCCATATTTGCCTCACTCGCGCAAGATTTACCGGCATCGTATTTTGCAGCAGCGTCAAAGCGCACTAGGTCGGCTGCTCTTAGTTGAGCGTACGCCTTGGCAAGGGGGAACTGGACACCCTGATTCGAGCCGATCTGCCGATCGAAAATAATTCGCTCATTCGCGTATGCCACAGCCTTTTCTAGCAGGTACCTACCGTCGCCTATGCATTCTGAAGCGATCAGGATGCGTTCAGCGTTCATGCCATCAAGGATGTACCGAAACCCTTTCCCGGCCTCGCCAATCAGGGCATCAGCAGGGATTACCACATTATCGAAGAAGACCTCGGTGGTGCTGTGGTTGATCATGGTCTTGATCGGCTTAATGGTGATGCCGTCGACTTTGCGCATGTCTATTAAAAAGGTTGACAGGCCTTCGGTGGGCTTCGCGCACTCGTCGTACGGGGTAGTTCGGGCCAGCAGCAACATGAGATCCGAATAAAGCGCGCGTGACGTCCATATCTTCTGCCCGTTGACGCGCCAGCCTTCGGGCACCTTTTCGGCTTTGGTACTAATGCGAGTTGTCTCGGACCCAGCCCCTGGCTCGGTAACACCGAATGCCTGCAGGCGCAGGCGGCCGGCCGCGATCTCTGGCAGGTACTGCTGTTTTTGTTCGGCACTGCCGTGACGCAATACGGTGCCCATTACGTACATCTGCGCGTGGCAAGCAGCTGGGTTGCCACCAGAGGCGGATATCTCTTCGAGGATTACCGATGCCTCGGTCAAAGTGGCACCGCCGCCGCCATACTGCTCGGGGATCAAGGCACCGAGGAATCCGGCCGCGGTGATGGCTGCTACAAACTCGGTTGGGTAAGTGTCGGGTTCTAGGCCGCGCCAATATTCGCCCGTGAAGTTAGCGCAAACCTGCCGCACACCTGACCGGAGATCTTCATGCCCAGTGTCTTCGGTCCATTTCACGGTGCTATTTGTACCATGGTGGCTCGAGTGGGGTATGAAAAAGTCAATTATCTGGATCGCTCCGCCAGCACAACGCCAAACAACACTATTAGCGCGCCGATTATTTGGACCGGTGTCATTACCTCGCCCAGGGCAAGCCAAGCGATGGCGATAGCGATCAGCGGCTCGATCATTCCGATCACTGAGGCTTGGGAGGCGCGGATATGCCGCATTGAGTGGACAACTAATAGGAAAGGCACGGTGGTGCCAAGAACGATGAGATAGGTGAGAAGCACCCATATCGGGAACGCGTCATCATCGGTACCAAGTGGGTAGCCGATCCCGGTGAGACTCGCCCATGGAAACGACCACCAAGGTTGCACAATCGCCCAAAAAGCAGCCGAAGCTCCAAAGCCCCACATGGTAAGTGAGACGGCGTCGCGCGGCTGGGCGGACCGCAGTTGCTTATCGGCGAGGACGTAGTAGATAGCGAGTGCGATCGCGGCCCCGAAGCCGGCGGTGACTCCGACCGCACTGAGCGTGAACCCAAGCCAGACTTGAGCGACCATTGCCAACCCGGTTAAAGCGAGGACGAGGGCTATCCAGACTGATTTTCGGGTCGCTTGTTTCATGCCGAATCGAAACCAGATCGCCACCATAATTGGCGCCGTGAACTCAATCAACAGGGCGACGCCGACGGGCAGGGTCTGGAGTGCGACGAAATAGAGGTACTGGGTCATGCCAACGC
Source organism: Candidatus Nanopelagicales bacterium (assembly GCA_044336815.1). Classification (GTDB taxonomy): domain Bacteria; phylum Actinomycetota; class Actinomycetes; order S36-B12; family S36-B12. Next base: position 18,335 of record JBIIOU010000001.1, read on the forward strand.
CAATTACCCCGTAGACAAGTAGTACCGGCAGTTCCTTCTTGGTTATTCGCAGAGCGGCGGGTCGCGTGATTGCTACCAGAACTAACAGAATCAGAAACGCAGAACTCACCCGAATCTGTGACAACCGCGTAGCTTCAATACCGGTAAGCAGTAGGGACTTAGAGACCGTCCCGTTTAATGCGAAAAGAAATGCTGCCGCCAGATAAAGCAAATACCCGGTCATCGGGTGCTGCTGCTTCGCTGGTGTGATCCCGGTCAGTGGTTCAGCAAGATCGCTCACCGATTCAGCACCTGCTGATAAATAGCCACGGTGCGTTCGGCGATGGCGGCCCACCCAAAATCTGATTGGGCGCGGCTGCGACCGGCTGCACCCATCGCATTGGCTCGGGATGGGTCGGCAACAAGTGAGTTCACCGCTGCTGCGAAGTCACGTTCAAATCCAGCAGGGTCAAGGGCTTCATATGAAACAAGCAGGCCGGTTTGGCCGTCAACCACAACTTCTGGGATCCCGCCGACCGCACTGGCAACCACCGCCGTTTGGCAAGCCATGGCCTCTAGGTTGACGATACCGAGGGGTTCGTAGATGGAAGGGCAAACAAAAGCTAGAGCACTGGAAAAAAGTTTGATCAACGTAGGTATGGCGACTTGTTCCTTTAGCCAAACCACACTGTCGTCACCGCGTGCTGCCCGGAGCTGCTCAACAGCCTGTGCGGTCTGCGCGGCGATTTCTTCGGTGTCTGGGGACGAGGCGGCCAAGACCAGCACTAAATCATCGGAAAAACTGCGGGCCGCGTTGAGCAGATGCACGAGGCCCTTTTGATGCGTTATGCGTCCGACGAAAAGCACATATGGACGGGTGACGTCGATGCCTAGCTCAGTAAGAGCGATGGGGTCTGGGGTAGGTGAGTAGAGATCAGTGTCGATGCCATTGTGAATGACGTGGACGTTGGCTGGGTCGACAAAAGGGTAGGTGCTGAGTACATCGGAGCGCATGCCATTGCTGACGGCGATAATGGCATCGGCACCGGCGTAGGCGGTGCTCTCAACCCACGACGAAACTCGGTAGCCGCCGCCGAGTTGCTCTTGCTTCCAGGGGCGACGTGGTTCAAGGGAGTGAGCGGTCAGAACATGGGGCACGCCGTGCAGCAGGGCGCCCGTGTGCCCGGCAAAATTCGTGTACCAGGTGTGAGAGTGCAGTAGGTCCAACCCAGCGGTGGCGGCGGCCATTTCGAGGTCGACCCCGAGCACCCCAAGTGCCGGGTTTTCCGCAATGAGTGCGGCGGGCACCTGGTGGGCGGTGGCATCGGGGCGATCGGGCCCAAAACAATGTACCTCGACATCAACCAAGGGCCGTAAGTGCGCCACTAATTGGTCCACGTGTACCCCGGCGCCCCCGTAGATCTCCGGGGGCCACTCGCGGGTCAGCATTCCCACCTTCATGACATGAGCATAGGGACTCCGTGAGAACAATCGTGTCACGCACTTGAGTGAGATCTTCACACGTAAGCGGGTTAAGGTTCGATCGTGAGCTCAGGCCCGCACGTCCTCGCCATGGTGCTTGCTGGTGGCGCCGGTAAACGACTGATGCCACTGACGGCCGACCGAGCGAAGCCAGCGGTGCCCTTTGGTGGCTCCTATCGCCTAATCGATTTCGTACTTTCCAACCTCATTAACGCTGGCCTGCGTCGAGTATGCGTACTGACCCAGTACAAGTCACACTCACTGGACCGCCACGTGACTACCACCTGGCGTATGTCGACTCTGCTTGGGGATTACGTAACGCCGGTGCCGGCGCAGCAACGCCTTGGACCACGTTGGTATACCGGTAGTGCCGACGCAATATTCCAAAGCTTGAATTTGGTTTATGACGAGCAGCCTGACTACGTAGTCGTGTTTGGCGCTGATCACGTCTACCGCATGGATCCAATGCAAATGATCGAGGCGCATATTGCCGGAGGTGCTGGAGTGACGGTGGCTGGCATTCGCATGTCGAAATCGCAGGCGAGCCAGTTTGGTGTCATTGAAGCAGCACCCGATGGCCGCCACATCAAACGTTTCGCAGAGAAGCCGATTAGTCCGCCGACCATACCCGGCGACGATGAAAATTGCTATGTCTCCATGGGTAACTATGTTTTTTCAACGGATGTGCTCCTAGAAGCTTTGCGAATTGATGCGGCTGATAGTTCTTCGATTCATGACATGGGAACAAATATCATCCCGATGCTTACCGCCGAAGGCTTGGCGCAAGTTTATGACTTCGCTGCGAATACCGTACCGGGTGAGACCGATCGCGATAAGGGCTACTGGCGAGACGTAGGTAGCCTCGACAGTTACCACGATGCGCATATGGATCTTGTATCAGTGCATCCGATTTTCAATTTGTACAACCGGCGTTGGCCGATTCTCACAAATCTGCCTTCGCTGCCGCCAGCAAAATTTGTTGAGGGAGGCAATGCCCACGATTCCATGGTAGGCGCCGGCACTGTTATTTCGGGTGCTCACGTTCGGGCTTCGGTTATTTCATCGAGTGTAACTATCGGCACGGGTGCTTATGTGGAAGGCAGTGTGATCATGCCCGGCGTGCGCATTGGCCGCGACGCAGTTGTGCGGAGGGCGATCCTTGACAAGAATGTTGTCATTCCCGATGGCGCCCAGGTTGGGGTAGATCTTGAGCGCGATCGCGGGCTATACACCGTCAGCGATGCTGGCGTCGTTGCCCTCGGCAAAGGGGTCACAGCTGAGCGCTAGTGGTGCATTTTTTGAAGTCCAGACCGTGAGAGACTTAGGAAATCATGAGTATCGACTCTAGGTGGCGGCCAGCGGCGGCGCTATTAGCCTTTATCTGCTCGGTGGGCTCACTCATCGCACCAGGGGTACAAGCGGCGCAAGCGGCGGCACCGCTCGTCGCTCCTCGAATCATCGGGGGCACCCCGACCACCATTAACGTGGTTCCGTGGCAGGTGCTCTTGGTCGCGGGAGGCAAACTCTGCGGTGGCTCAATTATTTCAAGTACCTGGATCTTGACGGCGGCCCATTGCGTTAACGGCATAAACCCCTCACAAGTTGCTGTGTATAGCGGCATCTCAAATAATTCGCAGCGCGCTTCGGTTGCACCGATTGGTGCGGTAACTATTGCGGTGCACCCAGGGTTTGCGCTACCTGCATATGGCAATGACGTCGCACTTATCTCCCTGAATTCTCCTATTGTGACCGGGCCGAATTCGCAGGTAATAGCGCTGCCAATAGCGCAGGATCCAGCCACCTGGCCCCCTGTTGGTACCGAGGCCACCATTAGTGGGTGGGGGGTTACTAGTTTTAACGCATCTTCCACAAGTGACCAGCTGCTGAAAGCCACGGTGCAGGTGCTGGCACCGCCGGCTGCCGCATGCGGTGAATACGGCAACGGCTTTGACGGTTTGTTATCACTTTGCGCCGGCATTCAAGCCGGTGGGGTTGATACCTGTCAGGGTGATAGCGGTGGGCCACTGGTAATCAGTGTCGGCGGTGTACCGCTGTTGGCGGGCGTAACGAGTGTCGGTTTTGAGTGTGCGCGGGCAAACTACCCGGGCATTTATTCACGCACGAGTACCTTCATCCCGTGGATCCGCGGATTTGTCGATATACCTGTGACAGCTCCGATCCCACCCGCGAATGTGCAAGTCGCCGCGGTCGCTGGGGCTCAAGCGGTGGTCAGCTGGACAGCGTCGGTCAATAACGGGGGTGCGGCAGTGGCCTCGTATACCGCACTTGCTGAGCCGGGTGGCGCAATGTGCACAACCACCGAAGTTACCTGTGCGGTCACGGGGCTAGTGCCAGGAAAGACTTACGCGTTCACCGTAAGTGCGTCAAACTCTATAGGTCAGGGGCAGCCATCGGTCGCATCTGCTCCTGTTGTCGCAGTTTCCGGAACATCAACCGTTGGCCGCACGGTGAAAGTCAAAACTGTGGTTAAGTGGGCTGGCCTTAAGTATTCGTCAGGTGCAAAACTAAGTACTTCATCCGCCAAGATTTGCAAGGTTTCCAAATCGGGAGTTCTAATGCGCTCGGCCGGTACTTGTGTAATTGCAGTTCAGTCAGGCGGTAAGCGAGGCACCGCATTCATTGGAGTTTTGTAGCCAATCTACCCTTCGGCAGCGTTGTGGCGCTCTACGGCCACTACTCGAGGGCGTTCATCTTCATGAAAAACTCGATGCACGACAAGGAAACTACCAGGTGAAAGTTTGGCGTCCAAGACACTTGGATCAACATCCAGATCCAATGCGCTAGTTAACACATCCAAAAGCGCCGGTAGTACAGGTCGATGCGAGCATATAACGGTAGCTTGTGAGTGCAATGAAAGCTGCTTCATGCGTTCACGCGCACTCTTCTCGTCCTGCTCGAACCCTGATTCGCTGAGATCGCGCTCTTGCTGTACATCTGTACCCAAAAGTTTCGCGAGTGCTTTAACCGTCTCAAGGCAGCGGGCGGCGTCGGATGAGTGCACTGATTCAATAGCGAATGCATTTAGTAACGGAGCCAAAGTTTTTGCCTGCGATTTGCCCTTGCCGGTAAGTGGGCGAGAGGCGTCATGGGCACCTTTAAAATCTGCACGTTTAACTGCCTGTGCATGGCGCAAGAAAATTAGCGGGACGGTTGGCTGGAGCGCGGCCGCGGCCTCAACGGTGTCTGCATCGTGCTCGTATGTCAGGCGGTGCCGAGCCTGCGCTACGGGCAGCCACTGGATTTCATCTACTTCATCATTTGGCATGAACGGTTCGTTGCTTCGGGCTGTCGCCACCCAATACCGCACCTCCTTCGGGCGACCGAGTGCGTTGTAGGTCAACGTGGGAAGTGGTGCTCCTAGCCGAGGCAGGTAACTGGACTCCTCCATGCACTCGCGTACGGCTGCAGCAAGTACATGTTCTCCGGGGTCAACTTTGCCTTTGGGCAGCGACCAGTCTTGGCGACGCGGCCGGTGCACGATCAGGACTTCACGGTGGTCGGGCGCCCCCCGCAGTAGTACGACCCCTGCGGCGCGGACCAGGTCTTCGCTTGCCACCTAGCTAAACCAACCCTGAATACTTCGCTGCCTTGCGGACTTTAGGCCAGAGCTCTACGAATTCATCTCGGTAGTCCATTTCGCGATCTACCTCATATGCGTACAACCGCCCGAGCATGAATGCTGTTGGACCGTCCGACTTTCCGGATATCTCCAGAAGCAAATGTTGTGCGATGTAGGTGTCCTGATGGTTACCGAGGACTTCGGTGACATCCGCCAGTGCGCGACCGAATGCCGCTGCCTCTGGACCAAAAATTGGTGACACGGCTTCGACCGCATATCGCGCCCGTTTCGCTTTTATTCGAGCGCGGTGCCATGCGGGGCTGGGGGTAACTAATTGGAGTCCGCCTACGGATTTGCGTAATGCCGACCACTCACGCGTCACGAGGTTAGGAAGTACCTCTTCGCAGGGCAAGTATGCGTCATCCAAAACTTGTGGCTCACGCGCTGCGGCTACTAAGTCTTCTAGCAAATATTCATGTCGGTCGCTACGAAGTGCAGCAAGGGCACCCGCGCGGGCGCTCTTTAATCGCGCATTAAGCCATGCCGTTATTGCGGATGGGGCTAATTCATCGCTGGGGTCAAGAACCCTAGCGTCTTTTACCAGGCGCTTAAGTAGAACTTCGGTATCGCGAATTGCACCGAGCTCTTGAGCCATCCACGCAAGCTCTTCGGTCAAAGTAGAGGCCCATTCCGCTTCGAGAAGCGGACCAAATGTGCGGAGCGTGCTGCGAAGTCTGCGCGCAGCAACGCGCATTTGGTGGACGGAGTCCTCGGTATCACGTCGCACGCCGACATCCGCGAAAAGTAAATGCCGAGCGTGATCGCCGATTATCGAGCGGATGGCGTCAATGGCAACCCCCTCGCGGGTGGTCATCGCGCTCACCGGGATATCGGGGGGCGAGGTAGCGCGAGCGCCAAGTGCGCTAGCAGCCTTACTTGCTGAGCCGGGAACAGCACCGGCGCTAATAAATGCGTTGGCGATTACGTCCATTAAGGCAAGTGCGTTTTGGTCTTCGGCGTTCAGCGTCTCGACTTCGATTTCTCGGAAGCTCGTCGTTGTCTGGTTGGCGGTTTCCGAAACCAAAACCTGGTCATCGACGATTTCAATAACTGAGGTACCGTTGGAATCGGACACGAGATATGGCGTGCGTATTGTGGTGACCGTTACCACCGGCAGCAACTGCGCATCGCGCACCAGCGGCGAAACGATGTCAGCGAGGGTAGCTGGTACTACGCCAGGTGCACCAGCGTCTAGTGGCAGCCTAACCTCATCCCGCGAGGACTCATCAGCTTTGGCCACGGGCAGTTTCAGATGCCAGCCGGCATCGTCACCACCAACACGTCGGCGCAAGGTGATGCGCCATCTGAATAGGCGAAGCTCTGGGGTGTCGTAGTAGACGGCGGTCATTTCGAATGGGTTGCCTGGCTCCCAGGTGGTGATTACGCCACTGCTAACCAGATCCGGAAAGGTGAACTGCGCAGGCACGCGCAATTTACGCTCCACTTCACGGTGGACCGTAGGAGTTGTCATGGAGCCCCTAGATTCCCAGCAATAAGGGTTTCCTGGAAGTCAAGAAGTGTGGTGCCATCGGCGCTGCGGGTTCGGCGTGTCCACGAGCCATCGGCGTGCAGATCCCAAGCCGAAGTACCGGCGTCAAATGCAAGGTCGAATAACGTGTTGATCTCACCAACATGCTCAGGATCGCGCAACTGCACCAATGCTTCCACCCGGCGATCAAGGTTGCGGTGCATCATGTCAGCAGAACCTATCCAGATCTCAGGTATTCCGCCATTGTCGAACCCATAGCAGCGTGAATGCTCGAGGAATCGGCCGAGGATGCTGATCACTCGGATATTCTCACTAAGCTGAGGTACTCCTGGTCGCAACGAGCAGATGCCTCGCACCCACACTTCAATGGGCACCCCTGCTCCTGATGCTCGGTACAGCGCATCGACCACTCGCTCGTCGACAAGTGCATTTACTTTGAATCTAATACGTGCCGGGCGTCCTTGGGCATGGTGTTCGATTTCGCGGTCAATACGATCCAACAATCCTGAACGAACGGAATGGGGCGCGACAAGTAAACGGTCATACTGGGTGTTCATTGAATAACCGGACAACACATTGAAAAGGTTTGCTACGTCGTCGCCAACGGTAGTGCTGCAAGTCAATAAGCCAAAATCTTCATATAAGCGCGCCGTCTTCGGATGGTAATTCCCGGTGCCGATATGGCAGTAGCGACGCAACTGGTCACCGTCATTTCGAACCACCATTGATAACTTGCTGTGGGTCTTTAGGCCTACGAGACCATAAACGACATGTACTCCAGCTTCCTCAAGCTTGCGGCTCCACGCGATGTTATTTTCTTCATCGAAGCGAGCCTTGATTTCAACGATGGCAAGAACTTGCTTGCCCTCCTGGGCGGCGGTGATCAACGCGTCGACGATCGGTGAGTCGCCGCTGGTGCGATAAAGAGTCTGCTTAATGGCAAGGACGTTCGGATCAATCGCTGCTTGTTCAAGAAATAGTTGCACGCTCGTTGAGAATGAGTCATATGGGTGATGAAGTAAAATATCACGCTCGCGAATACAGGCCAAGACGTCGGGCGCGGATGAAGATTCAACACCGGCGAGTTGGCGTGAGGTCTTGGAAACATATTTGCGGAGCTTCAGGTCGTCACGATCAAGTGCGTACAGATCCCAAAGGCCGGTTAGGTCAAGTGGACCAGGTATCCGGAAGACTTCATGTTCGTTGACATCGAGTTCACTCATCAGCAATTCAAGTACGTGTGGGTCCATCGACTGTTCGACTTCTAGGCGAACGGGTGGGCCGAATCTGCGACGCATGAGCTCGCGCTCAAGTGCGAGCAGCAGGTTTTCCGCGTCATCCTCTTCGACTTCAACATCTTCATTGCGTGTGACTCGAAAAGAGTGATTTTGCAAAATCTGCATACCGGGGAAGAGGTCGTCAAGGTGCGCACCCATTACATCTTCAAGGGGAACAAATCGTTGTGGTGCGACCTTCACGAACCGAGGCAATGACGGCGGTACTTTCACGCGGGCGAACAACTCGGTGCCACTGACAGGATTACGCACCACCACCGCCAGGTTCAACGAGAGACCGCTGATGTAAGGGAATGGATGCGAAGGGTCCACGGCAAGTGGTGTGAGAACCGGGAATACCTGCGCATCAAAGAATCTATTCATCTCGGCGCGTTCATTTTCGGTAAGGTCTTGCCAACGAAGCAACTCGATGCCGGCGGCTAATAGGCCTGGTAACACATCCGAGTGAAAGACTTGGGCTTGCTCTCGCTGCATCGCGTGGGCGCGTTCCCAGATATCTTCCAGAACTTCACGCGGAGTGTGGCCATTTGCGGCCCTAACCGCGATGCCGGTGGCAATGCGCCGCTTGAGTCCTGCGACCCGAACCATGAAGAACTCATCTAAGTTGCTGGCAAAAATGGCGAGGAATTTAGCGCGCTCCAATACTGGGAGCCGGTCGTCCTCAGATAACTCAAGTACCCGCTGGTTGAAGGCGAGCCAAGACAACTCGCGGTCGAGGAAGCGGTCAACACTGGCCGTTGGGTCCGAGCCAGCCTCAGTTGCTTGATTAGCGAGGTTCTCCTGGCTGGTTGTCATGCCTAGATCGTCGCATAGTCAGGTGAACAATTGCTATTGAGTATGCCGTTGGTACAGCACATCGGTGTCCCAGCGGGTGAACCCCAGGCTGGAATAAAGCTTAAGGGCGGGGCCGTTGGTGGCATCTACGTAAAGCATGGCCTGATTTAAACCTAGATCGCGAAGGTGCTGAAGGCCGATTATGGTGATGGCCCGGCCTAATCCGGTGCCTTGCCACGTCGGGTCGACGCCAACCACGTACACCTCTCCGAGCGCTTCGTGTGCATGAGCTTCGTGTGCCTGAGATGCCTGCCCGGTCGCCCCATGTACTTTCGTCCAGTGAAAGCCAGCGATTTCGCCGGAGTCATCTGCGATGGCAAGGATGAATCCGTCGGTTGAAAACCATGGCTCACCCATCCGGCTTTCAAGATCAGCAATGAGCCACCCACCTTGCTCGGGGTGGTTGGCAAAGGCTCGGCTGTTTAGTTCGAGCCAAGCCTGAGCATCGAGGTCGGGGCTGAAAGTGCGAAGGCTAATGCCCGGCGGTAAAACGGGGGTGCTTAGCGGTGTCCGCAGGGACCGACGCATCTGCCATAGCACTCGGGTGTTGATGAAGTTCATTGAACGCGCAAGTTCAATCGCGGCTAACTGTTCGCCATGTGCCCATAAACGAAGCCTTTTATCGGGCACAGTACTAAGCATCGACTGTACGAGCTCACGACCAATTCCGATACGTCGGTGAGCTGGATGGACGGCTAGTTCGGCGCTTGGCCCAGCAACACCGTCGGTTGCATCTAGATGTGCGTATCCAACAAGAACGCCGCTCTGGCGCATCAAGAAGTGTTGATCGTGATGGTCGCCGCCATGGCTTACATGAAGCCACACATGCTCGGACAATGGATGCAGGCCGTCAGCCTGCAGCACAACGGCAACCAGTTCGCTGATTTCTTCGACTTCAGCATCAGTCAGATGTGAAGTGACGGATAATTGATTAGACGGGTTCACGCACTCGGCTCACGAATGGGATGAACTTAGATCAACTGTGGATTCCAAAGTCGCGAGGGTTGAGTCGCCGGTGCGTTGCGGTACGAATCGGTAACCAACATTTCGAACGGTACCGATGAGCGCCTCATCTTCAACACCGAGTTTTGCGCGAAGACGACGCACGTGTACATCAACGGTGCGCGTGCCACCGAAATAGTCGTAGCCCCAGACTTCTTGCAATAGCAGTGCACGGGTGAATACCCGACCAGCGTGTTGAGCTAAGTACTTTAATAGTTCAAATTCTTTAAACGTGAGATCGAGAGTGCGCCCACGCAGTTTGGCTGTATAGGTTGCCTCATCGATCATGAGTTCGCCGCTGCGGATTTCTTCTGGCTCACCCGCGGGCACGCCCTTGACTTCTTGGACCCGAGAGATGGCCAGACGCAAGCGGGCTTCAAGTTCAGCGGGTGAAGTGCTGTCGACGAGTACTTCGTCCATTCCCCAGTCCCACTGAATCGCCGATAGCCCGCCCTCGGTGGTTACCAAGATCACGGGCACGCCGACGCCGGTCTGACGGATAAGGCGGGTGAGCCCTCGGACGGCCGGAAGATCGCGCCGGCCATCAATTATTAAGACATCGCAATCGGGTGCGGAAAGCAGAGCGGTGGGCTCGGCGGGCAAGGTGCGCACATGGTGGGCCAGCAGGCTGAGGGCAGGCAGCACCTCAGAAGACGGCTCCATAGCTCGGGTGAGCAGTACCAAGCGCATAGGGGCACCTTATCGTCAGCAAGAATGACGACATGATCGCGGACCAGCAGGCAACCTTGTTCGCGGCTGATGGCGTGCGCATTAGCGCCTCCCATTTCGCTGCATCAGATAACAATGCGACCCGCGCTTTCGTGGTGGTGCATGGGTTCACGGGTGGGTGGCGCCAGGAACGGGTCCAAAAAGTTGTGATTCGGTTGCGCGAGTTCGGTGGAGTTGTTGCGCTGGATATGCGCGGTCATGGAAGATCAGGTGGCACTTCAACTTTAGGCATGGATGAAGTTCATGATGTAGCAGCAGCGGTTAGCTGGGCGCGGGATCTTGGGTATCAGCGCGTAGTTTCTGTTGGCTTTTCGATGGGGGGGTCGGTGGTAGTGCGTGAAGCTGCATTGCACCGCGAGGCAAAGGCCAATGTTGATGCGGTGGTGAGCGTGAGCGGCACCGCGTTCTGGTATTACCGCGGCACTCCAGTTATGCGACTTGTACATCGAATGGTGGGATCAAAATCTGGTCGAGCCGCAATGCGCGCTCAGGGTGTTCGCATAGGTTCGGCGCCGTGGCCGACACCTGCGCCCATTTCTCCTGTTGAAGCCGCAGCTAGGTTGGGTAAAATTCCATTGCTGGTGGTTCATGGCACCGTCGATTGCTACTTCCCGGTGGAGCACGCGCATGCGCTATATCAAGCAGCACTAGTGGGTGGAAGCACGCAATCTGAGGAATGGATCATTGACGGATTCGGTCACGCTGAATCGGCAATAGCTCTTCAGACGATTGACGAGATAGGGCAATGGGCTGTTAAACACTGCCAAGGGGAGCATCATCAACTGAGAGTTGATTCATTATGAAGGGTTTGTACCTAGTTCTTGCCATTCTTGTTTTGGCCTCTGCCTTTGGGCTTTGGTATCGCGCAAATAATGGACGTATGCGAACGGCGGATATGCGCACGGCGGGGGCTGATGAGCACGGCGGTGAAACGTTAGATGCGCAAACGATCGGGGTGGCCTTGGGCACTCGTGCCACATTCGTGCAGTTCTCATCCGCTTTTTGCCAGCCCTGTCGAGCCACGAGACAAATTCTCGGGGAAGTTAGCGGCATGGTCGAGGGAGTCGCGCATGTCGATATTGATGCGGAATCAAACCTTGAGCTGGTTAGGGCACTCGATATTAGGCGCACGCCAACCGTGTTGGTGCTGGATAGTGCGGGGCGCATCCGCAAGCGCGCTAGTGGATTACCGAGAAAAGCTGATGTAATTGCCGCTCTAGGCGACCTGGATTAGTCTGCAAAAGATTTGCAATTAGGCCTGAGTACTTAATAATAAAGGCAGGGTCGTGCCCACCGGAACGGCCAATACCTTATGTTTATGACGATTTCAGCCGGCGCAAACGCAGGCCTAACCTCAAAAACTAAATCCGGGCCTTGCACTCGGGTCAGCATTGATCCGCGTGGACCCAGGTTCGGCGGAGGTATCACAACTGTGGTGCTGGCCATCGCGCTAATTACCATGGGCACCGCATTTGGTACTGCAGTTCTCGCCTGGCAAACGATTGTTTTTGCCTTGGGGGCCTTCATCGGATTACGTGCGCAGCCTTATGGCTGGCTATTTCGAACTTTCATTCAGCCACGGCTTCCCGCCCCGGCTGAGTTAGAAGATTCGGCACCACCGCGGTTTGCTCAACTAGTTGGTTTTGGGTTCTTGGCCGTGGCGCTCGTAACGGCTTTACTCGGTGTCACTTTGGTCTCGACTGTTGCGGTGGCGTTCGCGCTCGTTGCGGCTTTCCTAAATGCTGCGTTCAATTTCTGCCTGGGCTGCGAGGTTTTCATTCTCGGCAAGCGCTTAACACGGTCAAACTGAATCAATAAGTGAGTGCCTGCACGCCGGGTTGGATAGCTTCCTCGACAAAGACTGCGGCACCGGCAATTCGGATACCGGGTATTAGGTCTTCTGGGCTAATCCCACGACGTTGTGCGCATTGGGTGCAAACGGTGACGGATCCGGCGGCCAAAATCCCGGAGAGCAGATCTGCCAGTGGTGCTGCATGCTCGAGGACAAACTCTTCGGCACGCCCCGGTAGTGCGAACCAAGCGGCTTCACCCGTTAGCCAAAGTGAGATACCAACACCAGATGCAGCAGCCACTGCGGCCACGGTAAAGCCTTGCGAACAGCGTTCTGGGGCATCGGCACCGACCATGACTTTGATCAGCAATTGACGTGACGTGGATTCACTCATGGGTAGTAGGCTGCCGCATATGCTTGAGGCCCTCTCCGCCGCCCTGCTCATCGCGGCCACCTTGCTAATTGCCGGTGGTTCTAGTTTCCTCGTCTACCGCCTGATTAGCGGGCCCGTGACGGGCGGCGAGTAACCCGTGGCCGCGACACCAGTTGGCGTGCTACCTCCAGAGCTACTGCCTCTTTCGTGGCTGCTTGGGAGTTGGGTTGGCGTTGGTACCGGCCAATACCCGACCATCGAAGATTTTCGTTTTGGCCAAGAGATTTCATTCGCTTTCGATGGTCGCCCGTTTCTTTCCTACTGGTCACGAAGTTGGCTACTTGATGATGACGGTAACCGGGTGCGTCCGCTCGGAACCGAAGCGGGATTCTGGCGCCCCCGCCCAAATAATCGACTGGAAGTACAACTGGCACACCCGACTGGTTTTGCCGAAGTTTGGTACGGCCAAATTGAGGTTACTGGCATAGAGGACGCCGTTATCACCGGTGCTAGGGCCGAATTGCGAACTGACGTCGTTGCGCGCACCGAAAGCGCGAAAGAGTACACCGATGGCCAACGGCTTTATGGTCTAGTGGGAGGCCAATTGCTATGGACATTTGACATGGCAGCAATGGGCCAAAGCATGACCAATCACCTAGCGGCTACTTTGTTCCAAGTTAGCGAAGGAGATCTCGGTGGCGAGTGAAGATTGGGATCGACGCCTGCACGAGCACGGTTTTCGCATTACCCCGCAGCGCCAATTAGTCCTTGAAGCGGTCGAGCGGTTACAGCATGGGACACCTGAAACTATTTTGGTCGAAGTTCAGCGAACCGCTACCGGGGTAAACCTATCAACGGTTTATCGCACCCTCGAGGTCCTAGAGAGTGTCGGACTAGTTACCCATGCACATATTGGGCACGGGGCCCCGACCTACCACGCGGTTGATGAAGAACTTCACATCCACCTGGTGTGCGATCGCTGCTCTGCGGTCGTCAGCGTCCCCGCCGCTGTTGCATCAACTTTTGTCGAGCGCCTGCGAAGTGAACAAGGTTTCACCACGGATATCTCGCATATGGCGATACATGGGCACTGCGCAAAGTGTGAAGGCAAGTCAGGTGAAGATTTAACGGACGACGAATTGTGACTTCATTGGGTTTGCCGCACGCGGTCGCCGGCCCCGCCGGCACCGCCGACGAGTCAATCGCTTGGCATTTCGGGGATCCGCATCGTGAGCAGCGGTTACTCGTTGAAGGCATTGGCATCGTAGACATCTCAAATCGCGGAGTTGTCACGGTGACAGGCCCCGATCGCTTGACTTGGTTACACACGCTAACAACCCAGTACCTTGAAAACCTCCAGCCGCATGAGTCGGCGCTCGTCCTAATTTTAAGCCCACACGGTCATGTAGAGCATGAACTGCACCTGGTTGACGACGGCGAGACCTCGTGGCTAATTGTTGAGCCGGGCACTGCGGATTCGCTAGAAAAATATTTGATATCAATGCAATTCATGTTGCGCGTAGAAATTAGCAATGTCACTTCGCAATTCGCAGTGGTGTGGGAGCCAATTGCTGCAGTAGATCCGCTGCACCCGACCTGGCTGGTTCCCGAGCCTTTTGCCGGTCGCGGACTGCTCGGTCGTGAGGTTATTATCCCGCGCGCAGATTTGAATTCGCGGCTCGAGAAGGCCCCGGCGCAATCCGGCAGTTGGGCGCTAGAGGCCTTGCGGGTGGCGGCAACCATGCCAAGGATGGGTGCTGAGACTGATCACAAGACCCTGCCGCACGAGGTGGGATGGATTGGCTCGGCGGTACACCTACAAAAGGGCTGTTACCGCGGTCAGGAGACTGTTGCGCGGGTACAAAATCTGGGTAAGCCGCCACGGCGCCTAGTTCTGCTACATCTTGATGGTTCGGCTGAAATTCTTCCCGGCCACGGTGCGCCAGTCTTTGCGGGCGATAAAGAGGTGGGTTGGGTTGGCACCGGAGCCCGTCATTATGAATTTGGTCCGGTGGCTACCGCCATAGTTAAACGAAATGTTCCCATTGAGGCGGTACTCACAATTCATACCGACGAGGGCGAAGTACCCGCGGCCCAGGAAAATTATTTGACAATTTAGGTTTAAGACTGGATCGGCTGGGTATACCTAGGACATGTTCTCAACTACAGATACCCGAATTCATCGCAATACCGCAATTTCGCTCGTATTGGGCGTAATTCTCACCACCTTGGCCGCGGCCGGGGTTGGGGTGATTGCTGCCCCTACCGCATCGGCAGCTAGCGGATTGCCGGCCTTGCCACTGTCAACAAGTGGCAGCAAAATCGTTGATGCCACCGGGGCAACCATTACTTTGCAAGGCGTCAACTGGTTTGGTTTCGAAACCGCCAACCACGCACCCCACGGCTTATGGAGCCGCGACTACAAGGAAATGCTGGCGCAGATCAAAGCCCAAGGCTTCAACACCATCCGGATGCCGTTCTCTTTGCAGGCGATGGCGGCTTCAACAACCAGCGGCATTGATTATGCGAACGGGCGAAATGCGGCTCTTGCCGGCAAGACCCCGCAACAGGTGATGGATGTAATCATTGATGAAGCCGCGAATCAAGGTTTGATGATCATTCTCGACAACCACTCGCAAGCTGATGACGGCTTTATGTATGACCTTTGGTACGGGCAGAACGGTTATACCGAGGCCAATTGGGTCGCCACCTGGCAGGCGCTCGCCAAACGCTATGTGAATAAGCCCAATGTCATCGCGGCTGACCTGAAGAACGAACCCCATGGTTCGGCTACTTGGGGGACCGGTGGTGCTACCGACTGGCGCCGTGCTGCAGAACTCGCTGGCAATGCCGTGCTTGCCCAGAACCCCAACATGTTGATTATTGTTGAAGGTATTGAGGGTCAAGTTGCTGGCGGGCAAAAACTTGATAGACATTGGTGGGGCGGCAACCTTGAGGGCGCGCGCGCGCATCCGGTGCGCCTATCAAAGTCGAATAAGCTTGTTTACTCACCACATGAGTACGGCCCGGGAGTATTCGCCCAGCCCTGGTTCTCTGATCCGAATCAAGCATCAATCTTGGCCGACCGTTGGACAAAGGGATTCGGTTATCTGGCGGACTCGGGCACTGCACCGATTTTGATCGGTGAGTTTGGTGCCAAGAACGTCGGTTTGGACACCACTGAAGGTCGATGGATCAGACAGTTCGCGGACTACCTAGGGCGCAAGAATATGAGCTGGACGTTCTGGTCATGGAATCCTAACTCCGGTGATACCGGTGGTGTGCTGTTGGACGATTGGAAGACGATAAACACCGCCAAGATGGCCTTGCTACGTTCGTTGATAAATAAAGAGGCCATTGCATTTGACGGCACGGTGACTCCATTGCCGACCCCATCTGCAACAGCCACGCCAACGGCTACACCGACAGCAACTCCGACGGCTTCACCGACCGCAGCTCCGTCAAATCCGGGGATCACCAAAGGGGTGATTACGTCAAAAATCGTTACTGACTCATCGTGGGCTGGTGGCTGGTGCGGGAAACTCGGCGTTCAAAATGGCACCACTAATCGGATCATCATCGACAGAATCGAGTTCGACCTTTCTGCCGGTGGGACAATTTCGACATCGTGGAACGGCACCTTTGTGCGGTCGGGTAATCACGTGATTGTCACCCCACCAAGTTGGGCCAGCGCTAATGCCGGTACCGCCTTCACCGATACCGGGGTTTGTGTGACCGGTGCTGCTCCGGCGGCGGTAACGGCAACAACGCGTACGGTCGGTGGCGCGACACCGGCACCGACGGTTACTCCGACACCGACGGTTACTCCGGTACCGACGGCTACTCCGGTACCTACACCCACACCCACGGCCTCGACTGGTTCAGTCATCGCGGTCACCATGGTGAAGGATTCGACCTGGGATGGCGGCTACTGCCGCAGTGTGCAAACCAAGAACACTGGGTCACAAGCCATTAACGGTTGGGCACTGCGTTTTAGCTTGCCGACGTCGGCAGTTATCTCGCAGTCTTGGAGTGGCACGCTTACCCGATCTGGTACCGCAGTAACAGTGAATCCGGCTGCTTGGGCGGCTCAGCTGGCACCTGGCCAAACGGTTACCTCATTTGGTTTTTGTGTTACCACAGCGAGTAACACAAATGGTTCGGCAGAGCCAGCGGGGGTATCCGCGAGTTAGTGCAGTAGTTCAGTGGCAGGTGTCGCTGGTCAGGGCGTCCGTTAACCGTCAACTTCGACGGTAATAGTAAATGGGCCGTCGTTGACCAGCGACACTTGCATATCGGCGCCAAAGCGCCCGGTAGCAACGTCAACACCCCGGTCGCGCAGCGTCTGAATAAATACATCAATGAGTGGCTCGGCCACCGGACGCGGTGCCGCTTGATCCCAAGTGGGCCGGCGCCCCTTTTTGGTTTCTGCGTACAAAGTGAATTGACTTATGACAAGGACTGGCAGCTTTAGATCTGACGCCGAAAGTTCGCGGCTCGCATCAGCTGGCAGCTCGACCCCAACAGCCCTCGCGTGCTCATGCGAGAAGAGTCGCATGTCATAAATCTTGTCGGCTAGTGCCGTGGCCGCTGCCTTAGTGTCGGAATGAGTTACCCCAATCAAGATCACCAGGCCCGGCCCGACAATTGCACCGACCACTTCGCCGTCGACGCTCACTTGGCCGCCAGCTGCTCGTTGCACCACCGCTTTCATGGGGGACAGCGTGCCATTAGTCGGGCAGGGCTGGGCTGGCGCGGGCTAGTGAGGGTGCGCTAGCCCCCGTTAGCACCCGCGTTTGCAAATGCAAGCACTTTGGGTGCATACTGCAGTTATGGCGAGAATCGATGTGAGTGGGATCGGCGGGTTCATCCGCGAGCAGCGCGACCAGGCGCAGATGTCAGTGCGTCAGTTGGCAAAGGCCGCAGAAGTCTCCAATCCGTACCTCAGTCAGGTCGAACGAGGCCTACGCAAGCCCAGCGCCGAGATCCTGAGCCGGATCGCACAGGGACTGCGGATTTCCGCGGAGACCTTGTACGTACGGGCGGGCATATTGGCTCAGCGCGAGGGGGATGAGGTCGTCACCACTGCGATCGCCTCAGACGCCACCCTCACCGAGCGGCAGCGAGCGACGCTGTTGCAGATCTACGCCGCTTTTCAGTCTGAGAACCAGGCGCAAGTAACACCACGAGAGGATGAGGAATCATGACAAGTAAGGAATACGTACCGGCCAAGAAGGTAGCGGCTGCCGCTAAGGCCACCACGTCAAAGGTCGCACATTCGGCTAAGGCGAGTCTGCCATTTGATCTTCCCAAGTTCGATCTACCTAAGTTCGATCTACCTAAGTTCGATCTACCTAAGTTCGATCTACCTAAGTTTGAGCTTCCCAAGGTTGATCTTTTAAACCTGAATCTCAGCTCGATGGCAACAAGTGCTCGCACGCGGGTAGAGACCAAGACCGCGGACGTACGCAACTCGGTGAATCACGGCGTTACTTTGCTGCGCGAGGCAGTTGGTATCTAAGAAAAGTAGATTCAGTAAAGGACGGGCTCGAGCCACTTGGCACGGGCCCGCCCTTCGTCTGACGGCCCTGTAATAACGTTCTCCTATGTTCGGTGCCGTGCAGGACTTAGTGATGCTCGCGCTATGGGTGATTACCTTTGGCGTAAAAGCTTTTGCTTTCGTTGATTGCCTGCGCCGGCGCCCCGATGCATTTCCAGCGGTTGGCCGCCAGACCAAAGTGCTTTGGATGATCCTCACCGGCTTAGCGGCACTTACCGGTGTATTGCCACAGCTAACCCTGACAATCTTTGGCATTGCCGGCATCGTGATCGCCTTAATTTATCTCTTCGATATCCGACCGCGAATCATCGATATCACCAGGCGCTAATTCGCCCGGGACGGCTTTTTAAAGCCCGTATTGCATAGCAGGCTACAAATTTAGGCTTTGACAGTATTCAAAATCTTGGGCCCAGCGCTATTTCTTGCCCTGCGCTGCAACTGCCGCGGCCGCGGTAATGGCGGCATCTGGGTCTAGGTATTGGCCACCGGGCACGATTGGCTTTAGGTCATCATCTAGTCGGTACACAAGTGGGATACCGGTGGGGATGTTGAGCGAGGCAATGTCGTGGTCTGAAATTCCGTCAAGGTGCTTAACCATGGCACGCAGTGAGTTACCGTGCGCAGCGACCATCACGGTCATTCCAGCGCGAAGATGTTCGGCGACGATGACATCCTGCCAGTAGGGCATCAAGCGCTCAACAACATCGGACAAGCATTCGGTGGCTGGCAGCGCCTCTGGAGGTAGCGCAGAGTACCGCGCGTCACCGGTTTGGGCCCATTTGTCATGTGGGTCAATCGGCGGCGGCGGGACGTTGTAGGAGCGCCGCCACAGCATGAATTGCTCTTCGCCATATTGCTCGAGGGTTTCCTTCTTGTTCTTACCCTGCAGTGCTCCGTAGTGACGCTCATTTAATCGCCAATTTCGAGCCACCGGTATCCAAAGCCGATCGCACGCATCGAGGGCAAGCTGCGAAGTCTTGATCGCGCGCTGCAGAACTGAAGTGTGGACAATATCGGGAAAAATGCCAGCTTCTGCTAGTAACTCGCCACCCCGTGTGGCCTCAGCCCGACCCTTGTCGGTTAGATCTACATCGACCCACCCGGTGAATAAGTTCTCGGCATTCCAGACGCTCTCACCGTGGCGCAGCAGGATCAGGGTGTAGGGGGCATTGCTCATGGGTACATCCTGCCGGATAGCTAGTTTGGGCCGCGCGCCTGATCGACTTCGGTCAAGTGAGCGAAGGCCGCAAGATTTGCCGTGGACTCACCGCGGGAGATTCGCCAGGCCCATTCACGTTTAATGGAAGCGGCAAATCCAAGTTCGAGGATGGTGTTGAATGCGCCGTCAGAATACTCAAGGACCGAGCCGAGCACTCGATCGAGTTCAGCAGAGGTAATGGAATTTAGGGGTATCCGACCCGTTAGGTAGATGTCACCGAGGTGGTCGACGGCAAACGAGACGGCATACATACGCCTATTGCGTTCGAGTAGCCACCGATAAACGCCTTCGTGATTATCTTCAGGGTTGCGTGAGACAAATGCATTTACGGTTACTGCATGGGAGCCAACCGTCAAGGACATATTGGTTTGTAGTTTGTGTTCCCCCGGCAAAGTGATCACAAATGTGTCTGGGCCAGATTGCTCATAGGTAAGTTCGCACGATTTGAGATATTGGCCAATGAAGGTGATGGGTTCGGTGTTTGTCATAGTTCGCCCATAGTTCTTATCCGGGAAGTGCGGTAAGTTGGGTTGAAGATTGCCTGTTGGCTAGCGCTGCACGATACGTAGCGATTAGTCCGGTGGTGGTTGCGCTCCACCCAAAGGTTGATGCGTGCATCCGGGCGCCGACCGAAAGTTCATGTAGGCGTTCTGGGTTGCTGATTAGGGCCCCAATTGCCTGTGAATATTCGACTGGATCGTGGCTGCTGATCAGCACGCCACTCACGCCGTCGGCAACGGCGGTGCGAAGCCCCCCGACACTTGATGCAACAACCGGAGTTGCGCAGGCTTGCGCCTCGACCGCTACGAGTCCGAAGGACTCGGAGTATGAGGGCACTACGGCAATATCAGCAGCGCGATACCAGTCGGCGAGGGTTTGCCGGTCACCTGGCGGCTCAAAGCGGATTAGGTCGGTGATACCTAACTCATTCGCGAGATCAGCTAGGGCGGTCGGCTGCTCAAGCCCGCTGCCTGATGGCCCGCCGCAAATCGTGATTACTAACCGATCGCGAAGCGCCGGGTCAGCGTGTACCAGATGGGCTACCGCTTTGATCAAAATGTCTGGGGCTTTAAGTGGTTGAATTCGGCCCACGAACAAGAGAACGACTTGATCTTGTCGCAATCCGAATCGGGAACGTGCGTGCATTTTGTCCCCCGGGGTAAATACATCTAGATCGACACCAGGGTGGACAACATCTACGCGATGCGGATCTGCTCCGTACAAAGTAATCAGCTGGTCTGCTTCATCAATCGTATTGGCAATAAGGCGATCGGCGGCGGCTATGACTTGTTCCTCGCCGATTATCCGCATTGTAGGTTCCGGAGTATCGCCATCGGCTAGTTCGGCGTTCTTTACTTTCGCCATCGTGTGCATTGAATGTACGAGTGGCACATTCCACCTGTCTGCGGCTAGCCAGCCGACTTGCCCAGATAGCCAATAGTGCGAGTGAATTAAATCGAACCAACCTTCTGGGTGTGCTGCCTCAACACGCATCACACCAGCCGAAACGGCGCACAGCTGGGCTGGCAGATCTTGCTTGAGTAAACCCTCGTAGGGGCCGGCAGTAATGTGGCGGACTTTCACACCCGGCATAAAGTCGATGACAGGGGCTAGGTCGGAGGAGGTGGCACGGGTGAAAATTTCAACCTCGATACCGCTCTCTGCCAATCGGCGCGCGGTCTCAACCACGTAGACATTCATGCCACCTGCGTCGCCGGTGCCGGGTTGATCAAGTGGCGAAGTGTGGATGGAGAGCACTGCAATGCGTCGTGGTGTTTGCATGCGGCGTTGCATTTGCAGTATCTCCCTTCGGCCAGGGGTGAGAAATGGTTATGAAGTGATATCTACAGCAACGTACGGTTCGCCGGTTACTACATTTATCACGCGTCGCGTGACTGAGACTGCATGGTCGGCGTACCGCTCGTAATACCTAGAGAGCAGGGTGACATCTATCGCCGCTTCTACCCCGTGCGCCCAAGAGGGTGAGAGCACGATAGTAAAGAGTTCACGGTGGCGAAAATCCATTTCAGCATCGTGGAGCGCGATCTCACTCGCCAAGGAAACATCTTTTGTGGCGATCACTGCGCCGGATTTAGAGACAATGGCCTCAGCTACACCACCCATTATCGCGAAGGTCGCGCGGAGGTCTTGGGGTACTGCTGCATTTGGGTATCGCATTCTTGCTTGCTTAGCTACGTGTTCGGCGAGATCTCCCATGCGCTCGAGTGAGGCTGCAATTCGCAGAGCACCGATAATCGAGCGCAACTCACTTCCCGTTGACCGCTTATCTTCCAATAGTTCAAGGCATCGATCCTCTACGGCGCTGCACAGGGTGTCGATGTTGGCGTCGGCCTGGATTACCTTCTCAGCCAACGATAGATCCGCGTCGAGCAGCGATTGAGTCGCTAAGTTCATGGCTGAACCAACCAGAGTCGTTATGGCCACGAGGTCGTTATTAACCAGCGTAAGAGGCCTTGGGCTGGCGGTTGGCATCGCTATCCCTCCTAGGCCGAGGCGGCTCCCGGCGTGTCCGGAGACCCAGCGTAAGGGGTCTCTTTGATTTGCGCCGCAATGGTGAACTACAGGCGACGAAAAGGTTAAATATTCGCGTCCGAGGTTAATGCTGCACGAACTAACGACGACCGGTGGCCGCCTTATTCGTTTCTTGGACGATTTCGGCCTATCCTGCGAGGGTGGCAGGTCAACGTGTGGCTCCGGTTGCGGGTACCCCGCGCCTGGCGACGGCTGCCCATCGCGATGCGCTAACGGGCCTTCCCGAGGAAGTCGTGCGGGTACTTAGCGTGCTCCCATCCGCATCGATTGTTGTGGCCCCCGATGGCACGGTGCTTCGAGCTAGTTCCCGCAGCATGGCACTTGGCCTGGTGAGTCGAAATTTAGTCACAATCCCCGATATCTCGCATCTGATTGAGCGGGTGATGGAGGACAACACCCCGCGCGAGCAAGAAATGCGAGTGCGTCGGCCACCTCTTGGTCGTGAACTACTCGAGTTGCGAGTGCGGGTGGCGGCCCTGGGCACCGGCGCCCTGCTCGTTTTAATTGATGACTTGGCCGAGGAACGCAAAGTTGATGCGGTGCGCCGCGATTTCGTAGCCAATGTGAGTCATGAGTTGAAGACGCCCGTCGGGGCCCTTGCGCTCCTGGCCGAAGCGGTGCTCGCAGCAAGTGATGACGCCGTGCAGGTGCGGCATTTTGCTGAGCGGATGCAAATTGAGGCCGGGCGACTCGGGAATTTAATTCAGGACGTAATCGACCTCTCCCGATTGCAAGGAGATGATCCACTCACTCACGCCCAGGTAATCAACGTCGATGAGATTGTCAATCGTGCGATCGAAGAGGTCCGCACCATAGCTGCCAGTAGCGAAATCGAGTTCATCGAATCCATAAATAGCGATGGCGCCGTTTACGGCGACCTCAGCCAAATCCAGACAGCGGTTCGCAACCTGCTGGCTAATGCCATTGCGTATTCGCCCAGTTCAACGAAAGTCGCTGTTGATACGCGAGTGGTTGGAGGCCTAATCGAGATCATCGTCAAGGATCAAGGGATCGGGATCCCTTCACATGAGCTTGATCGCGTATTCGAGAGGTTCTACCGCGTCGACCCGGCTCGCTCGCGCGTAACCGGTGGCACTGGCCTTGGGTTGGCGATCGTGAAGCACGTCTGCCAAAACCATGGCGGCGAATGCACCGTGTGGTCCGAAGTTGGCGTCGGCTCGAGTTTCACCCTGCGACTGCCGGCGTATATTGTTCAACATTCTGGATCGACGGATGATTTCGAATGGAATGCCGTGGCGATTCCCGAAGAAGAGGTGAGTTCGTGACTCGGATATTGGTCGTAGAAGATGAGGAGTCATTCTCGGAGGCGCTTTCGTTCATGCTGCGCCGCGAAGGCTACGAGGTAGCGGTTGCAGGTGATGGGCACAAGGCATTAGAAGAGTTTGATAAAAATGGTGCCGACCTGATCCTGCTGGATCTCATGCTGCCGGGAGTTTCAGGCACCGAGGTGTGCCGACAAATACGTACCAAGTCACTGGTGCCGATTATTATGGTTACCGCAAAGGATGGCGAAGTCGACAAAGTTGTTGGGCTCGAACTTGGCGCCGATGACTATGTGACCAAACCATTCTCTTCGCGTGAGCTACTTGCCCGGGTTCGCGCGGTTCTGCGCCGTCAAGGTGACTTTGAAGAAATGCTCCCGCTGGTGGTTGAGGCGGGGCCGGTGCGATTGGATATCGATCGTCACATTGTCAGTGTGCGCGGTGAGATGGTCGCAATGCCCCTTAAAGAGTTCGACCTCCTTGAAGTTCTGGTCCGCAACAGTGGACGAGTGATAACTCGGTCGCAGTTAATCGACAGGGTGTGGGGCCATGACTATGTCGGTGACACCAAAACCCTAGATGTGCACGTGAAGAGACTTCGGGCCAAGATTGAAGAAGATCCAGCCAACCCTGTGCACTTACTAACGGTTCGTGGCCTCGGCTACAAGATGGAGAACTAGCTAGCCGGTGGCAAAGTCGCCGGGTTAGGTGCGACCCCTTGGTAAATTCCGGCCGGTGGCACGGTTAAAACGTTTATATCCACGATGCCTGCGTCGCGGAATTGTATTTTCACGGGCACATACGTGCTGACCGGTGCTGTGAAGTCGTACGAATTGATCCAAACCGAACTGTTGAATCCAAATGAGATTGCTGCCCCGGCGGCAAGTTCGCCACCACCGGGTGTGACATAAACCGGCAGTTTATTGATCTCAAGGCCAATAAGTGAGTCAGCGGTGTCTCCTTGATTGACCAAGGTGGTCAGGAGGGTCGCGGTGCTAGAGCCATCGGGGCCAAGAACCAACGTGGCATTTTCGATACGAATCTGCCCAATCTGAGCCTGCGTGCCATCACCGGAGTTAGTGAGGCTCTGCTCATTGGTATTTGCCTTAAACCCGCTGTAGCACCCGCTTAAGGTGCTTGAGAGGGCGAATGCGATCGTCGCTAAGACCAAGGCAGGGCGGGTGGTGCGCGTCAGGCGCGAAGAAGGGGTCACAGGCAGGAGGGTAGCGGAGCAAATCGGCTGGTTGCGCGCGTGGTATTCTTAGCGCCTTCGAGAGGGGCTTTTTCAATGGCGTTCAGCGTCGGTGACACCGTCGTCTATCCACATCACGGGGCGGCACTCATTGAGGCTGTTGAGATCCGGACGATAAAAGGCGAGGACCGTGAGTACCTGGTTTTGCGGGTAGCTCAGGGCGATTTGACCGTTCGCGTTCCCTCCGACAACGTTGATTTAGTCGGTGTAAGAGATGTCGTAAACGCCGAGGGCCTAGAGCGTGTATTTAACGTTCTGCGACAGCCGTATACCGAAGAGCCAACCAACTGGTCACGGCGTTATAAGGCAAATCTTGAAAAACTGGCCTCAGGCGATGTCATCAAGGTGGCCGAGGTGGTCCGCGATCTTTGGCGCCGTGAACGCGAGCGTGGTTTGTCCGCTGGCGAGAAGCGCATGCTGGCCAAAGCGCGGCAGATCCTGGTGAGTGAACTTGCCCTTGCTGAGAAGACTAATGAGGACAATGCCGAGGCGATCCTCGACGAGGTCCTCGCTTCTTAGCCGGTGGTGATTTAGGTGGGGCGCACCGCTGCGCTAGTGCCGGCTGCAGGTCGGGGTGAGCGACTTGGCCCAGGTACTCCAAAAGCCCTCCGGCAACTTGCGGGTGTGCCGATGTTTGTGCACGCCGTCACCGCGCTCACGGAGTCGCGCGCGGTCGATCTAGTGATTGTTGCCGTGCCGGCTGAAAGTGTTGACGAAGTTAGTGCATTGCTGGTGCAGAAGCAGTTCAACGCCGATGTCAGTGTCGTTGCGGGCGGCGACACTCGACCAGAGTCCGTTGCTCGGGCCTTGATTGGTCTTCCCGCAGACGTTGATGTGGTGCTAGTTCACGATGCAGCCCGCCCCCTGGTGCCGCCGGAGTTGGTAAGTGCTGTTGTTGCAGCGGTACGGCAAGGCCACCAAGCGGTGGTGCCAGGTGTGCCAATGGTCGATACCGTAAAAGAGGTGAACACTAAGTCGGATGTAATCGCGACACCACCGCGGTCATCACTTCGCGCTATCCAAACACCACAGGGCTTCGCGCGCGAGGTTCTGCAGGCGGCGCATGCCGCTTTGGATATCGATGAGACTGTAATCACTGACGATGCTGGCATGGTCGAGCGCATGGGAGTAACTGTTCACGTTATTGCTGGGCACGAGGAAGCTTTCAAAGTCACGCGGCCGATAGATCTAATTTTGGCCGAAGCGATCATTGCGAAAAGACGGGCTTCGGGTGCCATCTAGTCATCGAGACTTGTCGATCCCTCTGGTGGGCATCGGGGTTGACGTACATGCATTCGATTCAAGCAGGCCGCTATGGCTTGCAGGTTTGTTTTGGCCTGATGCGGTTGGCCTAAGCGGGCATTCAGATGCCGATGTCGCAGCTCATGCAATTTGTGATGCCCTTTTGGGTGCTGCCGGCCTAGGTGATCTGGGATCAGTATTCGGCACAGAGGATCCGAAGTACTCGGCCGCATCTGGGGTTACCTTGTTATCGGAGGTCGCTGGGTTGGTGCGTAAATCAGGATTCGCTATCGGCAACGCCAGCGTGCAAATTATCGGCAACCAACCGCGCGTAAGTGTTAGGCGTCAAGAAGCCCAGGATGTGCTTTCGGCAGCGATCGGTGCCCCGGTGCATGTCTCCGGCACCACCACCGATGGCCTTGGGCTAACCGGCCGCGGTGAAGGGTTGGCGGCGATGGCCATTGCCAGTGTCGCATCATCTAATACCTAGATCTAGACTGCTAAATATGACAACTCAAATCCCTGATTCGGTAAAGCCGTGGTTTGACGCCCCTGAGTTCGCGACAATCGCCACGATGCTCCCTGATGGCCAGCCGCACCTTTCGGTGGTGTGGGTTGAGCGCGACGGCGATGAACTCCTGGTCTCAACGGTTAAGGGTCGCAGAAAGCACCTAAATATCGAGAAGAACTCCAAGGTAACTTTGTTGGTCTACCCCAAAGAGGCCCCGTACTCATATGTCGAGGTTCGTGGCACTGCCACCATGACCGAAGAGGGCGGCCGTGAGCTGATCGACCGGGCCGCGAAGGCTTATATGGACCTTGATCGCTACCCAATGGACGACGGCACCGATAACGTGCGGGTGGTCGTTCGTATTACTCCAAAAAAGATCGTCACGCTGCTGCGGTAGCCTTTGCCCGTGCCCTCTTCCCTCTCTTTTTATGACACTGCCACGCGTTCGGTGCGTGAGTTCGTGCCTATCGCCCCTGGCAAGGTCGGTGTTTATCTATGCGGCGCCACCGTTCAGGCGCCGCCCCATGTTGGCCACATCCGCAGCGGGGTCGCATTTGACGTGTTGCGTCGGTGGCTAACGGCCCGAGGATTTGACGTCACGTTCATTCGTAATGTCACCGACATTGACGACAAGATCATCCATAACGCTGGCCATGATGATGTGCCGTATTGGGTGGTAGCGATGCGCAACGAACGCGCATTCAATCGCGCATACGACACGCTTGGGTGCTTGCCGCCAACATATGAGCCCCGAGCCACCGGCCACATCCCCGAAATGATTCAAATGATGCAGCGGCTGATCGAAGTGGGTCATGGGTATGCGATGAACGGCGACGTTTATTTTGATGTGCGCGCATTTGAAGGTTACGGCAAATTAAGTGGGCAACGCATCGACGATATGTTGGCGTCTCCTGATTCAGAGGCGCAGATCAAACGTGATGCCCGCGATTTTGCTATGTGGAAATCGGCCAAGCCAGGGGAGCCGTACTGGGATACCCCATGGGGCCCCGGCCGCCCTGGTTGGCATATTGAGTGTTCAGCAATGGCAGAGAAGTACCTAGGCTCGCATTTTGACATCCACGGTGGCGGCCTAGACCTTATTTTCCCGCATCACGAAAATGAGATCGCGCAGTCGAAGGCTGCAGGTGATCAATTCGCAAATTACTGGCTGCACAATGCCTGGGTTACGACCGCCGGCGAGAAGATGAGCAAGTCACTTGGTAACTCATTGCTGGTCGACGAAGTTGTGAAGAGAGTTCGCCCGATCGAATTGCGCTACTACTTGGTGGGCGCTCATTACCGATCAATGCTTGAGTACTCCGACGATTCTGTTAACGATGCTGGGCAGGGTTTTCGCCGCATTGAAGGCTTCCTGCAACGTAGCCACGAGTTCCTTGGCGGCGATCCGATACTCCTTTTGCCAAATCCAGAGGCGCGGCCAGCGGCATTTGGGGCAGCGATGGACGACGACTTATCGGTGCCGCAGGCATTTGCTGTCTTGCACGAGACGGTGCGAAATGGAAACGCAGCCCTAACAGAGAAGAACGCGGGTTTGGTTGGTGATGCTTTCTATGCGACTATTGCCATGCTCGAAGTGCTCGGGCTCAACCCTTGGTCTGAGCCGTGGGTGGGAGCGGGCCATACCGATACTGAATCGGTAATCGATGCGCTGGTGCAGGTGGCTCTGCAGCAAAGGCAAGAAGCTCGGGCGCGCAAGGATTTTGCGGCGTCTGATGCCATCCGCGATGGGCTTGATGCCATCGGTATTCGCATCGAGGACACCCCCCAAGGTGCCCGCTGGACTTTGGAGCAGTAGTCATGGCCGGTAATTCACAACGTCGTGGCGCGATGCGAAATGACGGCAGTAAAAAGGGTGCCACGGTTGGCTCGGGTGGGCAGCGCCGAAAGCAATTAAAGGGCAAAGGCCCAACGCCAAAGGCTGTTGAACGTCCACATCATCCAGCCGGGCGTAAGGAGCGCGCCTCGGTTCGGATTCAAGATACGGCTAAAAAGACTGCGCGCCCATCTAGTGGCCGGACGCGAGACACAGCTGACCTTCTTATCGGCCGCAACTCAGTTGTTGAAGCCTTGCGTGCGAAAGTGCCGGCGAAGGCACTTTATGTTCAGATAAAGATGGATGCCGATGATCGCCTGCGTGAGGCTTTGCGCTTAGCGGTTGCGCAAAACGTACCGATGTTTGAGATTTCTAGAACCGATCTCGACGTGATGACCCACGACGCGGTGCATCAAGGTTTGGTTCTCACGATGCCGCCATATGACTATGCCGACCTTGCATCGGTTAGTGGTGGCACGCTCCTTGTTGCACTTGATGGTGTTACTGACCCGCGCAACCTTGGCGCAGTGGCGCGCTCGGCGGCAGCTTTTGGGGCCGATGGCATCGTTATCCCCACGAGGCGTGCGGCCGGTATTAGCGCAGGAGCCTGGAAGACATCAGCCGGTGCGTTGGCGCGAGTACCGGTTGCTCAGGTACCGAACCTGACTCGTGCTCTGCAGGCATTGCAGAAGAAAGGCTTCACGGTTATCGGGTTAGCCGCTGATGGGGCTACCTCTCTAGCTGGGTTACCCGCCGATACCCTGACCGATCGAGTTGTCATCGTGATTGGGGCTGAAGGCGAAGGCCTTTCGCGCTTAGTAGGGGAGACCTGTGATTGGCTAGCACGAATCGACATGAGTAGTGACACGGAATCACTTAATGCGTCGGTGGCAGCTGGTATTGCACTACACGCGGTCTACGCAGCTAGGGTTTAGCACTTCACGCGGTCTAGGCCGCTTTAGGTCAGCACTTCTCACTTGTCGACAATAACTTCGTCTGGTAGTGGGTTTTTAACTTTCTTGCCGAGCGCGTTAGCTATGAGCGGGAACACCAGTACTGAAAGGGCTCCCGCGCCAACCAACCCGGCGGCATTCTTGGGCAGCATTGCGCCTGATTCAACTTCTAGAGTCGTAATCGCAACGATCATCGGCAGTCCGGTAGCAACCAATAGCGCAAATCGGCCGCGCTGAAAAACATCCGGGATCATTTTTCGGTAGATAAAGAACTGGGGTAGTCCGCGAACCAGTAGCAGCAGAACAAAGAACACCAAGAGGGTAATCGGATTTTGGATGATCGAGATGATGTCAAGATTGGCCCCGGATACGATGAAGAAAATCGGAATGAAGAATCCGAATGCGATGCCATCAATTCGATTGTGAAGTTTTGACTCCTCACTCGGAGGCGCGACACGGCGTACGATGATGCCGGCGATGAACGCACCCAGAACTGCATCAAGGCCAAAGTCTGATGCCATGGTTAACAGGAACACGAGAAGCAGCATGGTGATGCGCACTGCGGTTTGTGAGCTAGTGCTATATCCACGATGTAACACCGCCTGAAGTCTCGGGCTCGTCAACCGACTTGGTAATGCGCCAATAAGAAGTGCAAGGATTGCAAAACCTGCTAACGAGATAAGCGCGACAAATGAAGACTGCGCCCCGAACAAAAACGCGATGGCGATAATCGGGGCGAACTCCCCCCAGGCTCCGGCGCCCATGAAGAGGAGTCCAAAGCGAGTTTTTGATTCACCGGCATCTCGTAAGAGTGGCAGTAGCGTACCTAAAGCGGTTGTAGTCAGGGCAATAGCAATACCCAAATAGTCTTGGATAAAGCCCAGGGCATAAAGGCCCCCGGTCACTAGACCCGCAAGCAGAATTGATGTACCCCACCCAATTGCGGCCAACCGCCCATTCTTGCCCGAGACGGCACGGCGTTCGAGTTCATTGCCAGCGACGAAGAAGAGCAGACCTAGGCCCATCTCAGAGAGCAAATTGATCGCTGAATCCACTTTAATCAAGCCGAGGGCCTGGGGGCCAAAAATGATGCCACCGGCTAGGAGTAGCACCACCTCGGCTACCCGAATACGCGTGAGTCCAACTATTAGCGGTACCACGGCGGAGATCGCAACGATAACAAGGAGTGAGGACAAATCCGATTGCATAGTGGGGGAATCTACGGCACGGCCTCGTACCCGTGAGACCATTGCGGAATGTCGGCCTACATGTCAGCCCCCGTGGTTGGTGTCTCGGTGTACTTCGAGCAGGCCAAGTGGGGGGCCTGGGATATTCAAGCCGCTGCCCTCCCGCACTGGTACGTAGACCTCTTCCAAGGTGCCGGTGCGAGCATCGTGTTGTTGCCTCCGGCTAGCAATGCTGACGCACTTGATCGCCTTGATGGATTAGTTCTGGTTGGTGGCGCCGATGTTGATTCGCGGCGCTATGGTGCGACACCTCATTCAAGTGCGGATGCTCCACGAGAGTCAAGGGATGAATCCGAGACCGTGCTCTACCGAGGCGCTCGTGAGCGGGGGATGCCGGTGCTAGGTATTTGCCGCGGGTTGCAGATCATGGCCGTGGCCCATGGCGGTACGTTAATTCAAAATTTACCCGACTTGGGGTTAGCAACTGTGCACCGTGAGGTACCGGGCCAGTTCGTTGACCACGACGCCACCTTCGCTGCCGGCTCGCTCATCGCGCAAGTGATGGGAACCACTGCTACCACTGTCAACTCTTCGCACCACCAGGGCATCGATAGCCCCGGCGACTTAACGGTGACCGGGTGGGCCGCTGATGGCACTATTGAGGTTTGTGAGGACACCGGCGCAGACTTTTGTCTCGGTGTGCAATGGCACCCCGAACACCCGAATCGACGGATTGCCGACGCCAATTTGATCGGCACCTTCTTGGCCGCGGCCGAGAGGTACCGCACCTAACCTAAAACTGTTGCACCGCGCCCCGCCCCATCCCAGGCCTACCGGAGTGGGCGTCTAGAGCGGGGTGACGTAAGCCCCGGAGATACCACCGTCAACCAAAAAATTGGAGGCGGTGATGAAAGTAGAGTCATCGCTAGCCAAGAAGGCAACCGCTGCTGCGATTTCATGTGGCTCGCCGAATCGCCCGAACGGTATATGCACCAAGCGGCGCGCTGCGCGTTCTGGATCTTTGGCGAATAACTCAATCAGCAACGGGGTGTTGACCGGACCGGGCGAAAGTGCATTGACTCGCACTCCCGAGCGCGCAAATTGCACACCGAGTTCGCGGCTCATAGCTAGCACGCCACCTTTTGATGCGGTGTAAGAAATTTGCGAAGTGGCGGCGGCCATGGTGGCGACAAAGGAGGCCGTGTTGATAATCGACCCTTTACCTTGCTCGAGCATGTAGGGCAGAACAGCCTTACAGCATAAGAAGACAGATGTCAGGTTCACCTCTTGCACGCGCCGCCAGGCATCGATCCCTGTCTCGAGGATGGAATCGTCATCGGGTGGCGAAATGCCTGCGTTATTAAAAGCGATATCGATGCTGCCGTAGGTGTCCTTGGCGGCTTTAAACATGGCAGCAACTTGATCGGCATCGGTGACGTCGGTCTTGATAAATAGTCCGCCGACTTCAGCAGCGGCCGCCTCGCCGGTAGTTGGGTCTAGGTCACCGATTACTACCTGGGCGCCTTCGTCGGCAAGTCGTCGAACGGTGGCCAAGCCAATCCCGCTTGCCCCACCGGTGATGACCGCTACGCGGCCTTCAAGTCGTCGACATTTGCTCTCACTCATGATTCCTCAATTCCTTGTCGGTAGTCCCACTAGCGGTTGCTGAATTAATCTTCGGTGCTCAAGAACACGTTTTTGGTTTCAGTGAACGCATCGAGTGCATCCGGTCCGAGTTCACGACCTAGGCCAGAGCGCTTGAAACCACCAAATGGGGTCCAGTATCTGACCGAGGAGTGGGAGTTGACCGACAGGTTGCCAGCTTCGATACCGCGGGCTACCCGGAGTGCGCGACCGACGTCGCGGGTCCAAATTGACCCTGACAGACCAAATTCGGAGTCATTTGCCAAAGCGATGCCGTCGGCCTCATCCTCAAAAGCGGTGACGACAACAACCGGGCCGAAAATCTCTTCGCGAAAGGCCCGCGCATCAGCTGCTACCGGAGCGAGCACGGTGGGGGCGAACCAGTACCCGGGCCCTGTTGGGCAACTGCCCCGGAAGGCCACTGGTGCATCACTTGGTACGTACGACGAAACGGTGTCATGTTGCGCCCGTGAGATAAGTGGCCCCATCTCCGTTTGCTCAAGTGTTGGATCGCCAACTACCACGCCCTTGACGGCAGTTTCAAAAAGCCCCATGAAACGATCGAAGACCGATCGCTGAACCAAAATGCGGGAGCGAGCGCAGCAATCCTGGCCCGCATTATCGAACACCCCATAAGGGGCTGTCGCCGCAGCTTTTTCGATATCGGCGTCGGCGAAAATAATATTGGCGCTCTTGCCACCGAGTTCTAGGGTTACCGGCTTAATCTGTGGTGCGCAACCGGCCATAACCGCAGCGCCCACTGATGTTGAGCCGGTGAAAACTACTTTGCGAACGAGCGGGTTGTCGACAAACCGCTGGCCAACGATCGAGCCTTTCCCGGGTAGCACGATGAAGACGTCCTCGGGGATACCTGCCTCAAGTGCGAGCTCACCGAGCCTGATCGCGGTAAGGGGAGTCAATTCAGCTGGTTTCAAAACCACGGTGCATCCTGCGGCCAAGGCGGGAGCAAAACCCCAACCGGCAATCGGCATCGGGAAATTCCAGGGGACTATGACACCAACTACACCGATCGGCTCCTTGAAAGTAATGTCAACACCACCTGGCACTGGGATCTGCTGGCCAAAAAGGCGCTCAGGGGCACCGGAGTAGTAGTTCAGGACGTTCGCGACGTTATTCGCTTCCCAGCGGGCGTTACCTATCGTGTGACCGGAGTTCTTGACCTCAAGTTGAGCAAGTTCTTCAGCGTGCTCGCGCACCACATCTGAAAATCTGCGCAGCAGGTTTGCGCGATCACCCGGAGCTACGCCTCGCCAAGATTCAAATGCCGCGTTAGCGCGCGCAATTGCCTGATCGGCTTCGTCGGCTGAGGTGGCGGCTACGTTAGCAACAATCTCTTCAGTGGCCGGGTTAATTACGGCGTGCATTTCATCTCCCGAGTAGTGAATTCTGTGTTGATAGTGCTGGGCTTAGAGTCGCTCGAAACTGCGGTACCGCTCCCAGTCGGTCACGGCCTTGCCAAATGCAGCAAGTTCTACTTTTGCCATGTTGGTGTAGTGAGCCTGCACTGCGGCACCGAAAGTCTCAGTGATCCAAGGTGAAGACTCCCATAGTTTCAGTGAGTCGCGCATGTCAG
Source organism: Candidatus Nanopelagicales bacterium (assembly GCA_044336815.1). Lineage (GTDB taxonomy): Bacteria > Actinomycetota > Actinomycetes > S36-B12 > S36-B12. Next base: position 51,782 of record JBIIOU010000001.1, read on the forward strand.
AAGCCACGTGGGCGGAATCACTGGAGTAGGCATTACCTTCGAACTCCGGCTCCAGCGGCAAGTTGCGCTCGATGCCATCAAGGCCGGCGGCGATCATCCCGGCGACGGCAAGATAGGGATTTACATCACCGCCTGGAACTCGGTTCTCAAGGCGAAGTGATTGGCCGTGGCCGACGAGCCGGAAAGCGCAGGTGCGGTTATCGCGACCCCAACGCACCGCGGTCGGCGCGAATGAACCTGGCACGAAGCGTTTGTACGAGTTGATCTGGGGAGCATAAAGAAGTGTCAGTTCGTCAATGTGTGCTAATTGGCCAGCGATGAAGGCTTTACCCAAGGCCGACATGCCTGACGGGTCATTATCATCAGCCATCACCATCGAGCCATCGTTACCGCGGAAAGAAAGATGGATGTGACATGAGCTGCCTTCCCGCTCATTGAATTTCGCCATGAAGGTTAGAGATACCCCTTCTTGAGCGGCAATCTCCTTGGCCCCGGTCTTGTAAACCACATGGTTGTCGCAGGTGGCTAGCGCATCTGTGTACTTGAAAGCTATCTCGTGCTGGCCCAGATTACATTCACCTTTTGCGCTTTCAACAGTCATACCTGCCGCGGTCATTTCATTACGGATGCGGCGAAGTAAGGGTTCAACCCTTGCGGTACCGAGCATCGAGTAGTCAACGTTATAAAGATTTGCCGGAGTGAGATCGCGGTAGCCGCTCTCCCATGCCTCCTCGTAGGAATCCAGAAAAACAATGAACTCAAGTTCGGTGCCAACAAATGCGCCCATGCCGGCATCGGCAAGTCGGGCAAGTTGCCCTCGCAGGATTTGCCGGGGTGAGGCAACCACGTCAGAGCCGTCCTCCCAAAGCACATCGCACAGCACCCCGACGGTGCCTGGCTGCCAGGGCTGGTAATGCAAGGTGCCAAGGTCGGGGCGCATCACTAGGTCGCCGTACCCCGTCTCCCAAGATGACATCTCGTAGCCGTTGACGGTGTTCATGTCAACATCAACGGCAAGAAGGTAGTTGCACCCTTCGGTGCCGTGGCCGAGTATTTCGTCAACAAAAAAATGTGCATGGATGCGCTTACCCTGCAGGCGCCCTTGCATATCGGTGATTGCAACCGCCACCGTGTCGATGGTGCCAGCATCGACTTCGCGTTTGAGTGTTTCAACATCAAGTCGGGCAATGCGAGCCATTTGCTACCTCCGGGTCGCGATCATCACTCAGGACCCCAACCCTGCCCTATGAAGGACCCCCTTTGTGTCCCGGCCCCCAAATTAGTCATCGCCGAAGAAGGTATTTAGCTCGATGGTGACCTACGCTGCCATTTATGGACGAGGTATCAGGTGGTTGACCCATTCGCTGAGCTGCCACCATCAGATGCTGCTCGGATAGTGAAATTATCCTGCGTCCGAAATGCCAGCTCCGCCGAGGTTTTGGCCGGCGGGATCACCAATCGCAACTACAAAGTGACAACGCCGGCAGGGATTGTCGTGGTTCGGCTCTCCGACGTCGGGTCATCAGCGCTCGCGATTGATCGAGACAATGAGCACCTGAATTCAATCTCCGCCGCAGTCTGCGGAGCCGGAGCACCCGTGATTGAGTATGTGCCCGAGGCTGGTGCCTTGGTTGTCGGCTGGATTGACGGGCGAACCTTTACCGAAGCTGATGTGCGTAACCCGGTGAACTTGCCGAGAATCGCTGCGGCATGTCGGGTACTGCACGCTGGCCCACGCTTTGTCAGTGATTTCAATATGTTCGATATCCAGGCGCGTTATTTGTCGCTGGTGCAAGCAGAGGGGTATCGATTACCCGCACGGTATCTGGATCTCATGCCAGCGTTTGCGCGCATGCGAGCGGCGATGGAGGTGCACCCAGAGCCTGCGGTGCCGTGCAATAACGATCTGCTAGCAGCAAATTTCATTGATGGGGGCGAAAAGCTGTGGCTCATCGACTACGAATACTCGGGAAACAACGAAGCAAGCTTTGAGCTCGGCAATATCTGGAGTGAATCCACCCTGCCTTTAAATTTGTTGGAAGTGCTCGTAGAAAGTTACTGGGGGCAGAATTTGCCTGGTAAGACGGCCCGGGCCCGCCTTTGGGGGCTGGCATCTCAGTACGGCTGGACCTTATGGGCGGCTATCCAAACATCGATCAGCCCGATCGATTTTGATTATTGGGCCTGGGGGATGGAAAAGTATGACCGGGCGGTCGCGGAGTTCGAAAGTCCCGGTTTTGAGCGGCTATTGCTTGACGTTGCCACCGGCCACTAGCGAAATGGGTGCCTAGTCCTTGGGCGTGTCTAAGTTGCCGGGAACCAATTGTGGGAGGACACTCAGCCGCAATGGTGTCCCTCTCGCGGGGGTCGCAAGGTGCGAAATCCTCGCGAAATGACATTGCCCGCGTTACTGAGGAGGACAACGGTGGCCGATCAATCAACAATGAGTGCTGATGAAAAGCGTCTTGCAGAGCTTGGATACAAGCAAGAGTTGAACCGAAATTGGTCAGGTTTCTCCAATTTCGCGATCTCTTTCTCGATTATTTCCATCCTAGCCGGCTGTTTCACAACCTTCGGCCAAGCCTGGAATAACGGTGGCCCGATTGCCATTTCAGTTGGCTGGCCGCTCATTGCCGCATTCATCCTGGTTATCGGGTTCACCTTGTCAGAGCTCGTCTCGGCTTACCCAACCTCCGGGGGCATCTATTGGTGGGCTTCGAAGATGGGTGGCCCGAAGGCCGGTTACTACACCGGTTGGCTGAATCTGATTGGGCTGCTGGCCGTAATTGCCTCGGTGTCATACGGATGCGCCACCTTCTTTGATCTAGCGCTGATGTCACTGAGCGAGTCCTGGGCAGCCGGCTATTCGTTGCAGCGAGTGTTCATCATGTTCGTCGTTGTTTTGGCGATTGTGGTCATCTTGAATATTTGGGGTGGCACTCTCATGAACAAGATCAACAATGTTTCGGTGTGGTGGCATGTTTTCGGTGCGGCGATCATCGTCTTGATTCTGATCGTCCTGCCTGAGAATCACATGAGCTTCAGCGACGTGTTCTCAATGCGAGTCAATAACTCAGGCGGTCTCAACGGTGGAACTACAGATGGCATCGGGTTCTGGTTCTATGTACTTCCGCTGGGCTTCTTACTTACCCAGTACACAATTACCGGCTTCGATGCCTCCGCACACCTTTCTGAGGAGACCGAAGGTGCGTCCAGTGGTGCTGCCAAAGGTATCTGGAAGTCGATCTTCTACTCCGCAATTGGCGGTTGGGTGCTACTGCTCGCATTCTTGTTCGCAGTTCAGGACGCTGATGCCGTGACCGCAGGTGGTGGTGGCGTCGCCGTTATCCTTGCTCAGGCGCTAGATGCAAAAGTTGCCGGTATCGTGTTGTTGATCTCGGCATTCGGGCAACTTTTCTGCTCGACCGCCTGCATGACCAGTACCTCGCGCATGACTTACGCCTTTAGCCGTGACGGTGCAGTGCCGGGTGCAAAATACTGGGCATCTCTCAACAAGAAAAAGATACCGGCCAATGCCGTTGTAATGGCGGCCGTTGTCGCGGCCGTCATTACCTTGCCGGCACTTCTTGAGGTAAACATCGGGTCCGAGGAAGCGCCGATAATCGTCCCAACAGCGTTCTACGCTGTTGTTTCGGTCGCTGTCATCGGCCTGTTCCTCTCCTTCCTAATCCCAATCTTCCTGCGCTGGCGGATGGGGTCGAAGTTCGAACAAGGTCCATGGAACCTTGGCAACAAGTGGAAGTGGATGGCACCGCTTGCGATAATCGAGATTGCTGTTGTGTCGGTTTACTTCATCTTGCCCTTTACTCCAGCTGGCACACCGGGCTGGCTCCGCTGGCTCAACGGTTCACCGAGTGCGGAGGAGGTGCCGTTCGACTGGAAGTTCGTGAACTACGCGCCGATCCTAACTATTGGCGCGCTGATACTGCTGTGGATCGGCTGGCATGTGTCGGCCAAGAAGTGGTTCACCGGCCCCAAGATGACGATTGACCTACCTGCTGGTGTTTCATCGGCCGATGAAATCGGCCTTGAACACGAGAATAAGGGCTTTCACCAGCCACCACAGGGCTAAGGGTTAGCAAATTCGGCGGGTGGGCACATACAAGTGTCCACCCGCCGAATTTATTTTGCCGCGAGGTTTTTGAGCGACGCCATCACTAATTCGGCATCAATGGAGTCGACAAGCTCGCAGCCATTTAGCAACTCGATGGCTCGGGCAGCCACTTCCCGACTGCCTTTTGGGTTACCACGAGCCTGGTGGGTAAGTGCTGCTCCCCACTGGGCTAACGCCCGCCAGTAGTCGCGCTCGCCGGGTGGGCAGCAGCGCCAGCGCTGTTCGAAAACTTCATGGGCGTGAAATGGCAAATCTAAGTTCAGGTAGTAAGTCGCTTCATCCCACGCAGTTTCACTTGAAATGTCGTCACGTTTCGGCACAGTGGCAACTATTTGATGCTCAGGTGCGTCGAAAGCCAGTGGTCGGCCGTAACGATCACGCGGGCGTGTCATCGAAACTACTTATGCTGTTCGGCAAGCCAAGGAAGAATAACCGCGTTGAAGTCTTCTGGGGATTCCTCGTGCGGAAAATGCCCAGTTTGCATGGCTTTGAATTCGTAGTTTGCACTGACGTACTTATCACTGCCGTTGCAACTTTCTATAAGCACCATCGGGTCCTGAGCTCCGTGAATCTGCAGCACATTCATGTCGATTGGCGCAGACATGGCTGACATGTACCGCAGGCCATCTGGGCGCAGCAGTGAGCGAACCGACCAACGGTGGTACTCAATCGCAGTGTGGGCGGTGGGCCAGCGCAAGAATGCCGCGCGGTACATATCACCAGCCTCATCAACCCACTGCGGTGAAGCCGACCACTTAGTTAGTAGCTCGCTAATGCGTTCAGCGTCGGCCTTCATGAATGAATTCTCGGGCAAGAATGGCAATTGGAAACCTGCTAGGTAACCCAATTTACGAAGTTGGCGCGGCCGCAGTGCTGCTCGGCGCATAACCCGTGGATGCGGTGCGGATACGGTGACGATGCCACGGACCGCATCGGGTTGGGTTACTGCCATGGACCATGCGATCAAGCCACCCCAGCCATGACCGATGACAATTGCGTCTGATTCACCTAGGCAACGAATTACACCGGCAACGTCAGCCGAAAGACTGATGGGGTCGTAGCCGTGCGGGGTGTGATCTGAGCCCCCGTAGCCGCGCAAGTCCATCGCGATGGCGTGGTAACCGGCCGCCGCCAGGGCGGTTACCTGCTTACGCCAAGTCCACCAATAGGTCGGAAACCCATGTAAGAGAACCACCGCGGGGCCAACACCTGCCTCAACAACGTGAAAGCGTGCACCGTGGGCCGGCACATCACGATGGGTCCAGGGCCCTGGTACCCGGATGGCTTGATCAGGATCAAGAATTGGCACAGTTCAGGTGCCGGAACTCTCGGGGTCGGCCGCACCCAATGCACTTGCGGTTTTGCCAAGTTCGTCAATTGTGGTCATCGTGCCGCTGCGCACTTGGAGAAGTTTCTTGCGCGCGATCAGGCCGGTAATGACGGCGCCGAGAATCAGCAGCATTGCCACGATCAAGAATCCAAGCCAAGTCTGCAGGCCGAGCTGCACTAGGCCGTAAGCGAGTGAAACTAGCAAGAAGATGGTGGCGAGTGAGATCAGTGATAGAGCCGCAATACCGAGGGCGGCCCCGGCCCCGATGCGTGAACCCGCCTTGCTGATTTCGTCCTTGGCCAATGCCAACTGCGCCAATGCCAACCGCTGGGCATCAGAAACCACCTTGCTAACCAGCTCGGTGATACTCGGTTCGGTCTTAGCTGCCATGGTGATCCTCCGGGTAGAGGCTACCGGTCGGGCTCCTGCTGGTAAACATCCGGGATTCCGTCGCCGTCCTCATCGCGCTCCTCTTCAGCCCTAAGGGCCGCATAATGGCGATTCCTACTGATAAGCACCACCGAAGCCAAGGTTGCGGCCACCGCGGAGGCGGTCAGGACGGCAGTCTTCGCTGAGTCGAGCTGCGCCGTGTCGCTGGTGAAGGCGAGTTCGGTTATCAGTAGGGCCACCGTGAATCCAATCCCTGCCAGCAGTCCGACGGCGAAAATATCGCGCCATGCAATACCTGGTGCTAGGGAAGCCCGGGTGAAGCGCGCGGTCAGCCAGGCAAGCGAGAAGACCCCGATGGGCTTTCCAATGACGAGGCCTACCAAAACACCCAGGGCCACTGGGGTGGAAAGTGCATCGGTGAAACCAAGGGAGCGGAGATCAACACCAGCCGCAAAGAACGCGAAAATAGGCACTGCAAAACCTGCGCTCACTGGGTGGATGCGGTGGTTGAGTCGGTCAGCTGGAGGCGACACCTCACCAGGATCGGTGCGAACGCGTGTCAGCAGCCCGAAGACAACACCGGCGACGGTGGCGTGCACCCCGCTCTCGTGCATGCAGTAGCAGCCGAGTAACGCCAGCGGCACATATAGGAACGGCGTGCTGATACGCATCCGCTGTGCAATCGCATAGATGGCGAAGGTAGCAACTGCTGCTATTAGCCACAGAGGCTCGAACTTGTCTGAGTAGAAGATTGCGATAACAGCTATTGCACCTAGATCATCAACCACGGCGAGGGTTAGCAAGAATGCGCGTAGTGCAACTGGCAATCTGCGCCCAACGATGGCTAGTACTGCGAGTGCGAATGCAATATCGGTGGCCATCGGGATGCCCCATCCGCTGGTCGCACCTTTGGGGTTGGCGGCATTGATGCTCACGAAGATCAATGCGGGAACCAGCATTCCGCCTAAAGCCGCGGCAACAGGCACCACCGCTTGCGCGGGTTTGGAAAGCGAACCTAGTACTAGTTCATGTTTAAGTTCAAGACCAACAATGAAGAAGAAGATAGCGAGTAGCCCATCGGCTGCCCAGACGCTAAGCGGGAGATTTAGATTGAGCGCGGATGGTCCTATTCGGTACTCGACCAAATCAGCATAGGAGTCACCCCAAGGAGAATTAGCCCAGATCAGGGCAACCGCCGCTGCGATGAGAAGCAGTACACCGCCCACGGTTTCGTTACGTAGTTGCTCAAGAATCCAGCCGCGCTCGCGAAGCGAAGGACGCGCGAGGAAATCTTCGGGCGTGGTCATTCGCTAATTATCAGTCCTCGCTCTTATTGGCATTAAGGCCGGCGGCGATGAGGGTCATCACTGCTGGGTCAGCGAGTGTGGTGGAGTCACCGACATCGCGCTGTTCGGCGACATCGCGCAGCAGCCGGCGCATGATTTTCCCGGAGCGCGTCTTAGGTAATTCAGCAACGATCAGAATTTGTCGCGGTTTGGCGATGGCCCCAATCTCGTGCGCGACATGGTCGCGCAACTCTTTGACAACCGAGGTGCGACCGGCGCCATCTTCAGCCACCCCGCTTTTGAGTATCACAAAGGCGACGATGCCTTGCCCGGTCGTGGCATCGGCAGCCCCGACGACAGCAGATTCAGCGACTTTTGGATGTGAGCCGAGCGCAGCTTCAACCTCGGTAGTTGAGATGCGATGCCCAGATATATTCATCACATCATCGACTCGACCGAGGAGGCGAATTGCGCCGTCATGGTCAAGGCGAGCACCGTCGCCGGCAAAGTACACATCGGGAAAGTGTTGCCAGTAGGCCTCCCGATAACGCTCAGGATCGCGCCAAATGCCACGCATCATTGATGGCCAAGGCTCTGTGAGTATTAAGTAGCCCGTGGTGCCTTCACCGGTTGGTACGCCATGATCATCGACAACAGCAGTACCGATTCCGGGAAGTGCTGTCATCGCCGACCCGGGCTTGCAAGTAGTGACTCCCGGCAGCGGCGAAATCATGATGGCGCCGGTTTCGGTCTGCCACCACGTGTCGACGATCGGGCAGCGACCACCGCCGATTATTTCGTGGTACCACAGCCACGCCTCGGGGTTGATGGGCTCACCAACTGATCCGAGTAGGCGAAGCGAAGAGAGGTCTTTACCGTTAGGAAACTCATCTCCCCACTTCATAAAAGTGCGAATGGCGGTTGGAGCGGTGTAGAGGATTGACACTTTGTGACGCTCAACGACATCCCACCAACGATCGTGTTTCGGAGTATCCGGGGTGCCCTCGTAGACAACTTGGGTTACCCGATTCGCCAGCGGGCCATAGACCACGTAGGAGTGGCCGGTAATCCAACCGACGTCGGCGGTGCACCAGTAGACGTCGGTGTCAGGCTTAAGATCAAAAACGGCATGGTGGGTATATGCGGTCTGTGTTAAGTAGCCACCCGTGGTGTGCAGAATTCCTTTTGGGGCACCGGTCGTGCCAGATGTGTAGAGAATGAAAAGCGGGTGCTCACTGTCGAAGGCTTCAGGGGTGTGCTCTGTGGCCTGACGTTCAACGATCTCGTGCCACCAAACATCGCGTGAAGTATCCCATTGGACGTCAATGCCCGTGCGCTTCACAACGAGCACATGATCAACCGTAGGCGTGTTGGTGACCGCTTCGTCAACCGCTGGCTTCAAAGGCATGATGCTGCCGCGTCGGTGTTGACCATCGGAAGTAATAACAAGTTTTGCCTCGGCGTCGTTGATGCGGCTTTCAAGTGCATGGGCTGAGAAGCCACCGAAAATCACCGAGTGTGGCGCACCAAGACGGGCGCAGGCAAGCATCGAAATAATCGCCTCGGGAATCATCGGCAAATAAATCGCTACGCGATCACCAGTCTTGATGCCGAGTTCGATTAGCGCATTGGCGGCTTGCGAAACATCGCGCTGCAGTTGCGCATAGGTGATGTCACGTCGATCACCTAACTCACCCTCGAATTTTATTGCGACCTGATCGCCGTATCCGGCCTCGACGTGTCGGTCGACGCAGTTGTACGCGACGTTGAGTTTGCCGCCAACGAACCATTTAGCAAATGGTGCATCAGACCAGTCAAGAACTTCGTCAAAGGGAGTATCCCAAGATAGGCGCTTTGCTTGGGTTGCCCAAAAATCCAGGCGGTCAGCAGCTGCTTGGTCATATGCCGATGAGGTGACGTTGGCTTGTGCGACAAAGGCAGCAGGCGGCGCAAAGGAGAGGTTCTCGTGGGCTGAACTTTCTAGGGTCTGTGAGGGCATGCTGCATTATTGCGAACCTGAAGGTTAGATGGGGGTCATGGGGGAAATTAGTAGTGGAGTTTCGGGTGTCGACCCATTTGGAATTTTAGGTCAAGACAAAGAGGTGGCGCAGGTGATGGCGGCCGCGCGCGAGGAGATTGACTCGGTGCTTTGGCGCCGAGATGTTCGCACAAATGCAGCGGCGGTCGCCCGGGCCTCCGTTGAGCGAGGTGGTCGGGATTCGGCTGCAATTGATGGGGCCGATACCGCGGTGGTTGATGACTCCCCAATGGGCAGGGCACTGGCCCGGGCAATCGATGTGACGGCCGCGGTGCCCGGTCAGGTGGGGGCTTGGTCCAAGGCACCCTTGCAGGTTATTGCGGCACTGCATGGGATTGCGGCGAATGGATTCGCAACCGAAGACGAAATGGGAAGGCCGCGGGCCCTAGAAATCGCTGACGACCCGCTGCGCATCGGAAGCCTGCCTGCAGCGGCCCAGGTGGGCCCCCGGCTCGCCCAACTCGCTGGGTTGGTTATTGCCCCGACCGCCGCTCCCGCAATCCTGGTTGCCGGCATCGTGCACGCCGAGTTACTGACTCTTCGACCCTTTACCTGGGGTTCTGGTTTGGTCGCCCGTGCTGCTGCTCGATGTGTGCTTGCTGAACGGGCGGTGGACCCGTCCCTGTTCACGATCCCGGAGAACGGGATGTTCACCCTTGGTCGCCCGGCTTATGTCGACGCGGTACGCGCTTATGCATCGGGTACAAGGGCCGGTTCATCGGCTTATTTGGTTTGGTTTGCCACCGCCTGCGCGCTGGGTGCGAAAGCCGTCACCGTCTAAGAGGTTTACCGTCCCCGCGTGTATTCAGTGAGGTTTTCGTGGGCGCGCACGTTTTTGTCGTGAAACCGACCAAAAATCCGGATTTCACGACTAAAACGTGCGCACTCAGACCAAATGATTTTGGCGGTTGGAGGTCTCAGGGTTTTAGGCGCGGGTGACGCGGCGGCGGGCGTACCAGGCAATGCCAAGTGCAACGGCACCTAAAGCTACGCCGGCGCCTGCTGCGGCAGCCTGCTTAGTGTCGATAGTTTTGCGCAACGCAACAGGGGTCGCAAAATCCAACACGGGCCAGTCGCGTTCGGTTGCGACTTTGCGCAATTCAGTATCTGGGTTTACCGCAACGGGGTTGCCGACGAGTTCAAGCATGGGTAGGTCTGTTTGTGAGTCGGTGTAAGCGTAGGAGGAGCCGAGGTCGTATTCATGCTCGGCTGCTAGAGCCAGCATCGCTTCGGCTTTGCCTTCACCGTATGCGTAGAACAAGATCTCGCCGGTGTAGTGGCCATCCTCGACGGCCACTTGAGTGCCGATCGCGATGTCAACCCCGAGCCGCTGTCCTATTGGTTCGACCACATCGGTGCCCGATGAAGAGATAATTATGACGTCGTGGCCGCGTGCTTTGTGATCTTCGATTAGTTTTATGGCTTCTTCATAAACCATCGGATCGACAATTTCATCGAGAGTTTCAGCGACAATCTGCTTGACTTTGTCGACGTCCCAGCCGGTAACTAACTTAGACATGTAGGTGCGCATCGACTCCATTTGGTCGTGATCGGCGCCGGAGGCTAAATAGACAAATTGGGCGTAGGCGCTGCGTATGACATCGCTGCGACCGATCAACCCACCTTTATAGAAAGGCCGCGCGAATGCAAATGAACTAGACCGCGCAAGGATGGTTTTGTCTAGGTCAAAAAAGGCCGCGGTTTTCACTCCTTGACGGTACCTCGTTTTGGGCCATTGGCGCGGAGGCCACCACGCCGCATGCGAAAACTACTGGTGAATCGTTGTCCACAGCCCCAAAACTGGCTGTCCACAGCCGGATGTATGTCGCTGGCGCCGCGGGCGGTTGCCGCCGAGGGTGGACCTATGGAAACTAGGCGCCCCTTACTCATTACTGATGACACCGAACTCACCGAAGAAGTCCTGCGGCTAGCCGCGGCCACCGGAGTCGATATCCATCTCGCCGCGCATGCTGATTCGGCTCGGGCGCAATGGGCGATCGCTCCGCTGGTTCTTATCGGCGTTGACCGCCTAGCGGAGTTCAGCCAGATGCCGAGGCGCCGCGATGTCGTGGTGATTGCCCGAGAACTTGATGGCGGTAGTGAAGCGCCGCCGGTGCCTGACGCAGTGTGGCGCGATGCCATCGCAATTGGCGCAGAGCACGTGGTTTCCTTACCCGATGCTGAACGTTGGCTAATTGAGCGACTCGCGGATTCAGGTGAAGGCCCATCAAGGCAAGGCGCGGTGATTTGCGTGCTGGGGGCGTGCGGAGGGGCGGGTGCTTCAACTGTAGCGGCAGTAATGGCAAATGCCGCGCAAAATCAGGGCCGACAAACTTTGTTAATAGATACCGACGCAACCGGTGGGGGCATCGACCTACTTCTCGGAGCAGAGCAGGCACCGGGTGCACGTTGGGTAGACCTTGCAGAAGCCCGGGGGCGATTAAGTGCAACGACCTTGAACGAGGCACTACCCCATGTTGATGGTCTGGCTGTGTTGTCATTTGGCCGCCAGTACGCAGGCCCACTAAATGCTGAGGCACTTGCCTGCGTACTTGACGCCGGAGTACGCGGCTATGACCTTGTCGTAATTGATTTGGTGCGTTCGATCGATGCTATTGCAACCATCGCCCTGGGCCGCGCAACAAGTGCGTACGTTGTGGTGCCAAATTCGATTCGCGCCGCCTCGGCAGCAGCTTCGTTATTGCCCGCACTTGATTTCGGTGGTTCGCTCACACTTTTGATGCGTAAGGCACCGCACGGATTAACCGAAAGTGACATGCAACGGGCATTGGGTCAAGGGTTTTTCGCGACGCTACCCGAGAATTCGGCAATTGCGGCAAGTGCTGAGCAAGGTGAGTTACCTGGTCCGCGCAATCCATTTTCACGGGTGTGCCTTGAGGCACTGCAAAGTGCGCTCACGCAATTGAGTGTCGCGTGAGTACCCCGCTACTTGATCGTGTGCGGTCGCGATTGATTGAAGCGCACGCGGACGCAACACCTACTCGAGTGGCTTCTGCCCTTCGTGCCGAAGGCGTGGTGCTCGGTGATGACGCCGTACTCGGGTTGGTCGAATCACTACGCCAAGAGTTGGTGGGTGCGGGCCCCCTTGAACCGCTGCTGCGTACCGGCGAGGTGACCGATGTGTTGGTTAACGGCCCTAACAATGTCTGGATAGATCGCGGGAATGGCCTTGAAAGAACCGATGTGGTTTTCCGCTCCGATGACGAAGTGCGCAAGTTAGCGCAACGGCTAGCTTCATCTGTTGGGCGTCGACTCGATGACTCCACCCCTTTTGTTGATGCGCGAATGCCCGACGGTACGCGGCTTCATGCGGTTATCCCACCTGTTGCAGTGGAAGGCACTCTTATCTCAATTCGCGTCCCACAGCGGAGAGCCTTTACCCTCGACGAACTTGTTGCCATCGGAAGTATTGACGCCACGGGGGCGCAATGGCTGCGGAGCCTAATTGATCAACGTCTGGCATTTGTTATAAGTGGGGGAACTGGTAGCGGTAAGACAACAATTTTGTCCGCGTTACTCGGACTAGTGTCAGCGGATGAACGCATAGTCATGATCGAAGATTCAGCTGAGTTGATGCCCAATCACCCGCATGCGGTGCGCCTGCAATCGCGGGTAGCAAATGTTGAAGGCGCAGGTTTGATAACCATGCGCGAATTGGTGCGACAGGCACTGCGGATGCGCCCTGATCGAATTGTGGTCGGCGAGGTGCGCGGCGCTGAAGTTGTTGAATTATTGACCGCCCTAAACACCGGGCACGAAGGTGGCTGCGGCACGGTGCACGCCAATTCAGCGGCGGATGTGCCGGCTCGTTTGGAGGCGCTCGGGTTGACAGCCGGCCTCGATCGTCTAGCAGTGCATGCTCTGGTCGCAGCGGGTCTCGATGCGGTGGTACATCTGCAACGTGACTCCAATGGCAAACGTGTTGTTGAGGGTATCTACGTGTTGACCCGTGGCGCAGATCAATTGGTGCGTGCGGTGCCGGCATTGCGCCGCCACGGAGATCAATTGCTGCCAGAGCCTGGTATTAGGCAACTAACTGACCGCATTGGGGTTAGTAAGCCCCCGGCCCACGCCCAATGATCTTCGTGAGCGCTCTGCTCATAGGTGTCGCTGTCGCGCTGTTAATGCCGGTTGATGTGAGTTGGCGGTTGGCGACATCTGGCCTTGTGGCGGCAGCCCCGCACCGGGTGGATATCACGAGTATTCTTTTGGCGCGCCTTGGGTTCGGCCCGGCATCGCGGCGCAAGCTCACCGCGCAACGCATCAGGGGAGTTGAAGCTCTCGCAGCACTGGCCGCGGAACTGCGGGGCGGGCAACCGCTCGGTGTGGCTCTACACAATGCCGCAGGCCGCCCACCGGTTTGGCCCGCGACTTTGGCGGCCTTACGACTTGATGGTGATGTCACCGCAGCACTACGTCACGATGCTAAAGCCCGGCCAGTATTAGCGGCGTTAGCCGCCTGCTGGCAGGTTAGTTCGGCATCAGGTAGCGGGCTTTCCGCGGCGGTTGATCGATTGGCGGATTCGGCGCGGGTTGCTGAGGATGTACGGGTACAACTCGAGGCGCAACTGGCCGGTCCGCGTGCTACCGCGCGAATGCTCGCTACTTTGCCGTTAATCGGTTTAGCGATGGGCATGTTGATGGGCGCCGATCCACTGCAATGGCTACTTGGCACGCCGCCTGGTTTGCTCTGTTTGCTCGGCGGAGTGCTGCTAACCGTCGCTGGCATGGCATGGACCTCGCGGATCGCCACGGCGGTAGAGCGCCAACTATGAGTGCCCTTGCTGCCGGCGCAGCTTTTGCTGCAGTTTGGTTTTGGGCGCGCCCCCCATCACAAGGTCGGTTGAGCGAATTATTTGCCCAACCCAAGGCATCGCGACAAATGTCGCGCGCGGCTCTGACACTGGTGAGTGCCATCGTCTTCGGCATCGGTGCAGCACTTGTTATTGGTGGCGTTGGGGGCATCGCCCTCGGTATTGGTATTGCGGTCATTGCGCCGAAACTCATTATGCGAATGGAGCCGCGGGCATCTCGCACGCGTCGCGCCTCCTTGATGAAGCAAGCTCCCGATATCGCCGACTTACTGGCCGCCACCATGGCCTCCGGTGCACCACTGCGTGCTGCAATGACCGCGGTCGCTGACGCAGTGGGTGCACCAAGTTCAGAGTTACTGTTGCCAATAGGTGCGGCTCTGGAGTTGGGCGCCGATCCGGCCGATGCGTGGGCCAGCCTGCGTGATGACCCATCGCTAGCACCAATTGCCCTCGCATTCGTGCGCTCAGCAACCTCGGGTGCCCCGCTATCAACACTGTTAGCGGGGACGGCCGATGACTTAAGACGAAAACATCGCCTCGCTGTTGAAGTTGCCGCGCGCGCTGCTGGGGTTCGCGCAGTCGCACCGCTCGCGGCCTGTTTCTTGCCAGCCTTTCTGTTGCTCGGGGTTGTTCCAGTTGTGGCCTCGATGGCGAGTGACCTCTTTAACGGTTGAAGTTATCCCCATTTCACATCCGCTTTGACGCCGCGTCCACAACTCCTGAAGTGACCCTTTCGCCGAGTTGGAAACTAAAACAAAGTGGGCATTGCCAACAGGCATCACGCGCCGACCGTTCGTCGGCAAATAAAGTGCACTAGGGAGAACTCCATGCGTATTCTGCTCTCACGTCTGGCGAAGGATGAGCGCGGTTTATCAACCGCCGAGTACGCCGTCGGCACAGTTGCTGTCGCTGGGCTCGGTGGCATCTTGATTAAGTTACTCACCAGCGATGCGGTTAAGGATCTAATCTTCAGTGTCATCACGTCGGCATTCAAAGCCATCTTCGGCGGATGAGAAAACTATTCGGGGGAGGTGTGGTGGGCCATGTTGGCCCACCACACCACATCATAAGAAGTTCTCTTTTAAGCGAACGCGGCAGCGTTCTCCTTGAAACCGCTATCGCAATTCCACTGCTGTTTGGTATCGCGATGTCACTAATTTGGTCCCTTGGTGTTGCCACTACGGCACTGTCCCTTGGTGATGTGGCTCGTGAGTCAGCCCGGGCAATAGCTCGCGGCGAAAGTGTCGAGGTTATCGCGCGTAAGACCAATGAGCAGGCCCCCAAGGCGCAAATAAACATTGACCAAACACCCGAGAGTGTTCTGGTCGAGCTCACCCAGTACGTGTCACTGCCGATGCCAATGCTTGACGGCCTCGGTATAACCGTGCACCGTTCTGCGCTGGCCGCCCGCGAAAACTTCAGTTGGTGAAAGTCATGCGTGCCGATCGCGGGTCCGCCACTATTTGGTCCCTAGCCCTGACCTTCATGCTGCTTCTTGGTGGCTGTGTAGCGATGGCTACCGGCCAGGTCGCGTTGGCCCGTCAGCAGGTCAGCACCGCGATGGATCTCGCGGCCCTTGCGGGTGCACAAACACCCGACCAGCAATGTGATCAGGCCAAGTTGGTCGCGGAGGCCAACGGCGCGCAGCTAAACACCTGCTACCTAGACCGTGGTGATGTGGTTGTTAGTGGCACGGTGCCGGCACCCGGAGTGCTCCAGCAGCTTTTGGGTTTCGTGGGTCAACCGCTGGCGGGGATCGGGGCGACTGCCCGAGCGGGCCAACCTGAGCGGTAAAACTCCACTGCGGCTGGTTATGTGCCAGAGTAGGTACGTGGATTTCGCCGTGCACTCCCGCGAAGTAGGGGCCGATACCGTTATTGCGGTCAGCGGAGAACTCGATGTCCATACCGCCCCGGATCTAACCGAGGTGCTGAGCCCGGCCATCGCGGCCCGCCAACCGGTCATTGTTGATCTCACCGACGTCACTTTTATGGACTCCTCGGGCCTGAGTGTTTTCGTCACCGCCCTAAAGCGGGCCCGCGAGGCGGATACCACGCTGGTGTTGGTGGTGTCTGAGCCCAGGGTTATGCGGGTGTTTTCGATCACCGGGATCGACACCCTGATAGATATTCATGCGACGTTGGATTCGGCTCTCTCTGCCTGATAGCGCACCTGTTCGTCCCGGTGGGATACCCCCTGCGTAGACTCCGCAGGTTATCTATGTCCGCGTTGTCCCGTTAGGTCAGGAGACCCATGATTGAGTTATCTGGCACCAACATGACCCTCGTTGTCATAGTTGCTGTCATCGCGTTAGCCGCCCTGTGCGTTGCTGCCGTCCTAGTTCGCCAGGTGCTGGCGGCCAGTGAAGGCACCGATCGCATGAAGGAGATCGCCGGCGCGATCCAAGAAGGTGCTTCGGCATACCTCACTCGGCAGTTCAAAACCCTCGCGATTTTCGCGGTAATCGTCTTCTTCGTACTGTTCTTGCTCCCGGCCGAGACCACCAGTGAGCGCATTGGCCGAAGCATCTTCTTCTTGGTTGGTGCAGTGTTCTCCGGCACCACCGGCTACATCGGTATGTGGCTGGCGGTGCGCGGTAACGTGCGCGTTGCCGCTGCGGCAAACGACGCTGGCGGTGAGCAGAAGGCCATGAAGATCGCTTTCCGCACCGGCGGTGTCGCAGGCATGTTTACGGTGGGCCTAGGCCTCTTTGGTGCAGCTCTCGTGGTGCTTGTATATAAAGGTGAAGCACCCAAGGTTCTCGAGGGCTTCGGTTTCGGAGCCGCACTGCTCGCCATGTTCATGAGGGTCGGCGGCGGTATCTTCACCAAGGCCGCTGACGTCGGCGCTGACCTCGTCGGCAAGGTCGAGCAGGGTATTCCTGAGGATGATCCCCGCAACGCGGCAACGATTGCAGATAACGTCGGCGATAACGTCGGTGACTGCGCGGGTATGGCCGCTGACCTCTTCGAGTCCTATGCCGTCACTTTGGTCGCCGCACTCATTTTGGGCAAGGCAGCTTTCGGTGAACTTGGCCTCGTACTGCCACTGATCATCCCGGCCATCGGTGTGCTAACCGCGGTCATCGGCATCTTCGCGGTATCACCGCGCGCTGGTGATCGCTCTGGCATGTCAGCAATCAACCGAGGATTCTTCATCTCTGCGGCAATCTCTGCGGTGCTCGTAGTTGTCGCGGTGTTCGTCTGGGTGCCGGGCGATTGGGCGGGTATCGAGTCACTTGGTGGCATTGCCGCCGAACTGACCGGTGCCTCACTTAACCCGCGGGTCTTCGTAATCGGCGCGGTGTTTATCGGTATCGCGCTTGCGGCCTTGATCCAGCAGCTCACCGCTTACTTCACCGAGACCAATCGTCGCCCTGTTGATGATGTCGCCAAGACCTCGTTGACCGGCCCGGCAACAGTGATCCTCTCGGGTATCTCACTCGGCCTCGAGTCGGCTGTTTACTCAGCGCTGCTTATTGGTGC
The DNA here is from genome assembly GCA_044336815.1 of Candidatus Nanopelagicales bacterium. Classification (GTDB taxonomy): domain Bacteria; phylum Actinomycetota; class Actinomycetes; order S36-B12; family S36-B12. The sequence goes on from JBIIOU010000001.1 coordinate 69,281, forward strand.
TGCGGTTTACGGTGCGTTCTTGCTCGGTGGCGGTGTGGTGCTGCTCAGCCTGTTTGCCATCGCACTTGCTGGCACCGGCTTACTCACGACAGTTGGCGTTATCGTCTCGATGGACACCTTCGGTCCGGTATCTGACAACGCGCAGGGCATTGCTGAAATGTCCGGTGACGTCCACGGTGAAGGCGCGGCAGTGCTGACGCGCCTTGACGCAATTGGTAACTCCACCAAGGCCATCACCAAGGGCATTGCGATTGCAACGGCAGTTCTGGCCGCGACCGCCCTGTTCGGGGCATTCCGCGACACAGTTATTGCCGCGGCAATCAGTACCGGCTGGGAGCCGAGCAGCTTGGCCGATGGCTTGGGGCGCGTTGTTCCCGAGGGCTACCAGTTCTTCGGTGTCCTTGACGTTGCTTCGCCGGCAAACCTTGTTGGTTTGATCATCGGTGCCGCAGTTGTCTTCCTGTTCTCCGGGTTGGCCATCAACGCGGTATCGCGTGCTGCTGGTGCGGTCATCTTCGAGGTGCGCCGCCAGTTCCGCGATATCCCTGGCATCATGGAAGGCACCACCAAGCCCGAGTACGCGAAGGTCGTTGACATCGTCACGCGCGATTCGCTGCGTGAGCTTGTTACCCCAGGTCTGCTCGCAGTGCTGACCCCAATCGCCGTTGGTTTCGGTCTTGGTGTTGGCGCACTCGGTGCCTATCTCGCGGGCACTATCGCAACCGGTGTGCTCATGGCGGTGTTCTTGTCCAACTCCGGTGGGGCTTGGGATAACGCCAAGAAGTACGTTGAAGACGGGCACTTTGGCGGCAAGGGTTCAGAAGCCCACACCGCAACCGTCGTTGGTGACACCGTTGGTGATCCATTCAAGGACACCGCTGGCCCAGCCATCAACCCGTTGATCAAGGTCATGAACCTGGTCGCATTGTTGATTGCTCCGGCCATCGTGACCATGTCACTTGGTGCCGGTGCGAATACCACTCTGCGCTGGTCGATCGCGATAGTTGCCGCGGCCATCGTCATTGTCTCGGTGGTTATCTCCAAGCGGCGACCAATCGCGGTCGGCGACCAAGCGGCAATCGCCGGTTGAGCCGGAGAGCCAGTTAGCAAATAGATCCACCTGGCCGCCCTGTGTTCCGATATCCGGACGCAGGGCGGCTCGTTTCACTCCCCCCTTGGGGGGAGTGAGGGCCCAGTGAGCCACTGGGTGGGGCCGGGTGGATTTGACAGCAGGGGCTGGCTTAGCGTCAGACTCCGGCCAGGCCACCGGTGGCCGATGGGCAGGAAAGGGTAAACGTGTCGGGCAAAACCTTGGTGATCGTTGAATCACCAGCGAAGGCGAAGAAGATCGCCGGCTACCTTGGCGACGGCTATACCGTCATGGCCTCGGTGGGCCATATCCGCGACCTGGCTTCTAAGGCCTCCCAGCTGCCCGAAGCCGACCGCAAGAAGCCTTGGGCCAAGCTTGCCGTCAATGTCGATGATGCATTCCAGCCGGTTTATGTGGTCCACGATTCGAAGAAAGCCACGATCAGCGAACTGAAGCGCGCGCTGAAAGATTCCGACGAACTCTTGCTCGCAACAGACGAGGACCGCGAGGGCGAAGCTATCTCCTGGCACCTACTCGAAGTACTCAGGCCAAAGGTGCCCTTTCATCGAATGGTGTTCAACGAGATCACCCCGGAGGCAATCCGCGAGGCGGTCGCAAATCCCCGTGACCTTGATATGGCCTTGGTCGAGGCGCAAGAGACCCGCCGCATTGTTGATCGCCTCTATGGGTACCCGGTATCTGAAGTGCTCTGGAAGAAGATAGGTCGTGACGCAAAGTCTGCGGGCCGCGTGCAGTCGATCGCGGTCCGACTCGTTGTTGACCGTGAGCGTGAGCGCATTGCATTCCGCTCAGCCGGCTATTGGGATATTGAGGGCACTTTCACCCCCGGTGACTTTGACGCGAAGCTAACGAGTGTTGATGGGGTGCGGGTGGCAGCCGGGCGCGACTTCGATGAACTCGGCGCCCTGAAGACCAAAGACTTAATCCTGCTCGATCAAAAGGCCGCTCAAGAATTAGTTACCGGCTTGGCGGATGCCACATTCATGGTGCGCTCGGTGGTGCAAAAGCCAAGTGAGCGTTCACCTAAGGCGCCTTTTATAACGTCGACATTGCAGCAGGAGGCATCGAACCGGCTGCGCTGGGGCGCCCAACGCACGATGCGAATTGCGCAAAGCCTTTACGAAAACGGATTCATCACCTACATGCGTACCGACTCGGTGAATCTGTCGGATCAGGCAATAAAAGCGGCACGTGATCAAGCCCGCGAGTTGTACGGCGCCGAATATGTGCCGAACGCACCGCGTAAATACTCAAGCAAGGTCAAGAACGCGCAGGAGGCTCATGAGGCGGTCCGCCCGTCCGGTGACTCTTTCCGCACCCCCGGTGAAGTATCGGGCGAACTAAATGCAGATGAGTTTGCCCTGTACGACCTAATCTGGAAGCGCACCGTGGCATCCCAGATGGTCAATGCCAAAGTGGCAACCACCACTGTCAAGTTCGGTGCAGCCAGCAAAACTGGTAGCGATGCAGAGTTCACCGCATCCGGCACAGTCGTTGTATTCCCCGGCTTCTACGCAGCACTCAAAGACATCGCTGACGATACGAATGAGGATGACCGCGAGCGCGAACTGCCGAGCATGGCCGAGGGCCAGACCATTAAGGCGACAAATCTGGATGCGTCATCCCATAGCACTAATCCACCCGCTCGCTTCACAGAAGCAAAGCTCGTGCAGCGCCTAGAAGAGTTAGGTATCGGTCGTCCGTCGACCTACGCATCTATTATGTCGACGATCATTGATCGTGGTTATGTCTGGAAGAAGGGCTCAGCCCTGGTACCCAGCTTCACCGCATTCTCGGTGGTTCGGCTACTCGAAGAGCACTTTGAAGCATTGGTTGATTATCAGTTCACCGCGAATATGGAAGAAGTACTCGACCTCATCGCAAATGGTGAGTCGGATCGAGTCCAACAGCTAGAGGCATTTTGGCGCGGTGGGCAAAGTGTTTCTGGGCCATTCCCGGGCATAAAGCCACTAACAGAAGATCTCTCGGCCATCGATGCGCGCGAAATTGCGACCAGCCCAATTGACGGTACCGACGCCACCCTTCGCGTGGGTCGATATGGCGCTTATGTTGAACGCGGCGAGGAGCGGGCGAATATCCCGATCGGGTTGGCCCCGGATGAGTTGACGGCGGAGAAGGCCGAAGAACTACTGGCGATGCCATCGGGTGATCGCGAGCTTGGGGTGGATCCTGATAGCGGGTTAGACATCGTCGCGAAGACCGGGCGCTACGGCCCCTACTTCACCGAAGTGCTGCCGGAGGGTTCACCGAAGTCGGCGAAGCCGCGCACGGCCTCACTGTTCTCGGATATGACTCTTGACACCGTGAACCTTGAGGATGCCCTGCGCCTTTTGAGCCTGCCTCGAGTAGTCGGTGTCGACACCGCAACGAGTGAAGACATCACGGCACAAAATGGTCGATACGGCCCGTATTTGATGCGCGGCGCGGACTCCAGATCACTTACGAATGAAGCTGAGATCTTCACCGTCACCTTGGAGCAGGCACTCGCCCTGTACGCCCAACCAAAACAGCGGAGGGGAAGGGGCCAAGCTGCTGCGCCAATCCGCGAAGTTGGTAATGACCCGACCACCGGCAAACCGATCGTGGTGCGCGAAGGCCGATTTGGACTCTATGTCACCGATGGTGAAACCAATGCGTCACTTCGCACCGCTGATGACCCAACAACCATCTCGGTTGATCGCGCCAGTGACCTACTTTCTGAGCGCCGTTCCCGTATTGCCTCAGATGGTGGAGTCAAGAAAACCACTAAGCGTGTGGTGAAGAAGGGTACGAGCAAAGCCGCGAAGAAAGCGGCCACCAAGCGCACCGCGAAGAAACCCAACAAGAAAGCGGTCAAGCGCGCAACTTTAGCTCCGGCTGGTTCGCGGTAGTCATGCCCGGCGTGTTCATTGCGTTTGAGGGCGGCGAGGGCGCCGGCAAATCAACGCAGGAGCGCCTACTCGCCGAGCACCTCGTAGCAAGTGGTCACGAAGTTGTGCGTACCCGTGAACCCGGTGGCACTCCGGCTTCGGAGGCTATGCGAAATATTGTCTTGAGTCCGGAGTTCACCGGTCTCGACGCAAGATCAGAGGCGCTCTTATTTGCGGCATCACGCGGTGAGCATGCGGCGCGCGTTATTCGTCCCGCTCTTGATCGTGGAGCGGTAGTGGTGTGTGATCGGTATCTGGATTCTTCGGTCGCCTACCAGGGGTACGGGCGTAACCTAGGGGCCGAGAAAGTACGCAGCCTCAGTTTGTGGGCGACGAATAGCCTGCTGCCAGATTTGACTATCGTGCTCGATATTGATCCGGTTGTTGGATTAATGCGAATAACTAATCCAGATCGTCTAGAAGCTGAACCTCTTGTGTACCACGAGTTGGTGCGCGCGGCCTTCTTGGAGATCGCTGACGGAGAACCAGATCGCTATCTCGTGATTGATGCAAGCCGGGCCGTGAGTGACATCGCCGCCGAGGTATGTGCGCGCGTCGACCTACTCATGCAAGGGCGGCAATGAGCGTCTGGGATGCCCTCGTCGGCCAAGATGCGGTGGTTGAGCAACTCAAGCGCGCGGTGGTTAGTGCCGAGGCGATGACTCGGGGTGAACCAGGGCCAGCGATGACCCATGCTTGGCTATTTACCGGCCCCCCCGGGTCAGGTCGATCGACGGCGGCAACATGTTTTGGCGCCGCACTTGTTTGCCCAGAAGGCGGCTGCGGGGTATGTCAGGCCTGCCGCACTGCACCACTTAATGGTCATCCGGATGTTGATGTTATTCGCCCTGAGGGCCTTAGCTATAGCGTTGATGAAGCCCGGGATCTAGTGAAGCAGGCGGCTATGTCACCTGCGAGCAGCCACTGGCATGTGGTCATAGTTGAAGATGCCGACCGGTTGACAGATCAAGCGGTTAACGTTTTATTGAAGTCAATCGAGGAGCCGCCTCCGCATACTGTCTGGTTGCTCTGTGCGCCGAGCGTTGAAGATGTACTTCCGACCGTGGTTTCCAGAACACGTCACATCCCGCTGCGAACTCCGTCGACGAGCGAGGTGGCGAAGGCGCTAACGGATCGCTACGGAGTGGACTCAGCGATTGCGGCGTTTGCTGCTCGTGCCTCCCAAGGCCATATTGGTCGAGCTCGAGCCCTTGCCACCGATGAGCATGCTCGCATCCGCAGGCAAGAAGTGTTAAGGGTGCCACTTGAGCTGCGGGATCTACGTTCATGCTTTATTTGCGCCGCCAACATCTTGGAGGCGGCTACCGAGGATGCTGAAGCTATTACCGCACCGCTGAATCAAGCCGAGATCGAAGACCTTGACGCCAGTTTCGGAGTTGGCGGCTCGGCGGCGATTAAGGGGCAACTGAAGCGATCGCGCGACAGCGCACTCAAAGATTTAACTAAGCGTCAGAAAACTCGAAGCACGCGCACCGTCCGTGATCAAGTTGACCGAGCACTACTTGATTTGCTCGGTCTATATCGCGATGTGCTAGTTATTTCGATGGACGCATTAGTGCCGCTGATCAACGAGGAGATGCGGCCCCAGATCCAGCAGCTCGCCGCTACTAGCACCGCGAACGACACCGGACGCAGGCTCGATGCCATCAGTTACGCGCGCGCCCAGATCCAAGCCGGTGTCACTCCACTCATCGGGTTGGAGTCGTTGATGGTCGAGCTAAAGGACCCTTGGATCCGTAGCGCTTCGGCGTAGGCAAAGCCTGGGTGCATAAGTCGCGCAACCAAGCCTTCGGGTTATGGTAAGAAGCGTGTCGACGAAAAACTCCCTGGTAGGACTCTTAGGCATATCTTTGGCTCTGAGTTCCTGCGGCTTCCTGGGCTCACCAGAGGTGGCGGCTCCGAGTGCTCGAGCCTCCGCAGCCCCAGCACCGGCAGGGCTCGAGGAGTTTTATAACCAAGAGGTAGCGTGGCGCAATTGCGGTGATGCTGATTGCGCGCAGATCAGTGTCCCCGTTGACTACGCAAACCCAAAGGGGCCGACAACAAAACTCGCAATCACCAAGGTCAAAGCCAAGGGCGAGGCGATTGGGTCGCTTTTCGTAAATCCGGGCGGGCCAGGTGGTAGTGCTTTTGACTACGCGAAGGCCGCCGACTACATCGTCAGCTCTGATGTTCGAAACAACTATGACGTTGTCGGAGTTGATTCACGCGGCGTCGCGAAGAGTTCAGGAATTGAGTGCTTAACAGATCAGCAGCTCGATGACATTCTTGAAGCCGATGGGACACCAGACACTCCGCAAGAGCAACAGCTAGTGATCGAAGTGTCGGCTGAAATCGGGAAATCATGCAAGGACAAAGCAGGTGACCTTTTAGCCCATATGGGCACTATCGATGCGGCACGCGATCTTGACATAGCGCGCGCCGTAGTTAAGGACCCGGTGTTCAACTTTCTTGGCAAGTCTTATGGTTCAGCCCTTGGCATCGTCTACTCACAGTTGTTTCCGCAAAATGTTGGCCGCATGGTCCTTGACGGGATTTTGCCGCCCGATTTAAGTTTGGAACAGGTTTCCAAGGAGCAGGCCGAGTCATTCGAGGTTGCCTTTGAAGACTTTGCGGCTGACTGCGCCAACCAAAGCCCCTGCCCTTTCATCGGCGATGGGCCATCAATCGCCAAACAATTACGCGCGTGGCTGCAATCACTTGACTCAGCACCGCTCACCTTTGATGGTCGAGTACTCAACGAGCCCGTAGCAACTTACGCGTTGCTTTCCTACCTCTACTTCCCGCCCGGTGATTATGCAGAATTGTGGCCAGCTCTAAATTCGGCAGTGACTGGCGGTGACGCCAAAGCACTCTTCCAACTACTCGATGCACGAATCAGCCGTGGGGTCGACGGGCGCTATCTAGATAACTCAATTGAATCGTTCTACGCGGTTACTTGCCTGGACCGTCCCTTCGAGGGTGACGTAGAAAGAGTCCAGCAACTCGCTAAAGAGTGGTCGGTTACCGCACCAACATTTGGCGAAGCTCAAGCTTGGGCCTTGCTGAGTTGCGCTAACTGGCCGGCGAGATCCACCGAAGAGCCCCCCGTCATTACCCCTAACAGCGCCCCTCCGATGCTCATAGTCTCGACCAAGCACGATCCAGCGACCCCGTATCAATGGGGGCAGCAAGTGGCCGACCAGTTGGGTAATGCCCGTCTTCTCACTTGGGATAGCCACCACCACACGGCTTATTACGAGGGCTCGGAGTGCATCGACACTGCGATCGACACCTTTTTACTCAGCGGGACGCTCCCGGTGGCTGATTTGGTCTGCGAGTAAGGGCGAATCCGGCCTGCCGGTAACATGGGCAGGCTCCTCATGAGCGCGCCGCCTTAGCTCAGTGGTAGAGCAACGCACTCGTAATGCGTAGGTCCGGGGTTCAAATCCCCGAGGCGGCTCCGAGGACCCCCCCGTTTTGTGGGGAGATCAAGAAAAAGGGTGAATCAGGCAGAATTTGAGTCACCCGGCTCGTCTATTCGTGTGGAACCAATACGGGAAATTGGAAGTTTGACTACTCGACCTCGAACATAACCACCGCGACCGCGCACTTCATGCTGCCAGCCATTTCGCTAGCGAACCGAAGCCGGAATTCTCATGGAGTAAAGAACTCCCAACGGGTACTTCCCGCCGTTCTGCGTATAGATCAACCTCTTGCCGTCGGGAGTGATCGTAGGGGCAGCCGTATTGTTCAGGCCTGTTTTTGGGCCGAACTGCTGGAGAATTCGATAGTCGGAACCATCGGCCTTAATCGCCAATAACGTTCCGCCGCCAAATTCTCCACCCCTCCATGTCAATGAGTAAATCCACTTTCCGCTGGAGCTGAAAGCCACTCCGCTGTAGGGCTGAATTCCAGTGGTGGGCGCGTAGAAGAAGATTGGCTTGATCTCGTTGGTCTTCGGGTTGTAGCGAAAGACGGACCCGCCATTGTCTTTGCCCAACGCCCAGCCATTTCCGTAGAGAGCCTTGTCGGGCCCGACCACGAGGGCACCTGTCTGAGGCACACCACCCGTGGCAGCGGTGAACGAAGCCATCAATTTGTAGGACCCAGTTTTCGGATTGACCCTGAAGATGCCCCCGAGGCCATTGGCGGCTTGGGCAAAGGCCATCCCGTACAACATGCCGTCATGAGGGTTCAGCGTCAGTGCACCGAATGGAGTAGCTACATCTTTTTTGCCACCAACGAAGGAGTGAAGCACCTTTATTTCACCGCCGGAGCGAGGCATGGTCCAGACAACGCCACGTGAACTCTTGCCGCCCTGGCCCGCAACGCCAAAAAGCTGTTCTCCAACGATGATCGGAGGTGCCTGCGGGGTAGAACCGTTTGGTCCCGTGAAAGAAGCGAGGGCCGTAATTGTGCCGGTGGTGGTATCGGCCATGTAAATCGCTCCAGAGCCCGCATCGCCACCCTGACTTGTTGTGCCGTAGAGCGACTTGCCGTCTGATGAGATGGCGGGAGCCTGCGATGGTTGCAATCCGTTCGCTCCCTCAAAGTTGCCCACGACCGAGTAACTAGTGCCATCGGGCTTGACACGGTAAATGGTGCCCATATTGAGGCTGCCCCCGAACCATGTAGTTCCGTAACACCACTCAGTTCCGCAGTTCGGTGAGTAAGGGAAGAAACTTCCATTAGAGCCTTCGAGCCGGACCGATGGCCCACCCGATGATGCCTGGACACTAGGAGCACCGACCAAGGCGACCGCCGTCAACACCACCGTGACTGGAGTCATAAACTTCCGCTTCATTTTCATTCCACACTTCCCTGCACTGGGCGGACAAATTTTTAGTCAAGTTATCCCAAACGAAAGCTGGTCACCGTGATGTAGGGGAAATCCCTCATTTTCGCTCCAATTGATCCCGACTGGAAATCGGGGAG
>JBIIOU010000122.1:0-6180 GCA_044336815.1 Candidatus Nanopelagicales bacterium
TTGTGTGATGTGCAAGGGTCGGGGCGAGGTACAGCAGGTGCAACGCTCTTTCCTTGGCCAGGTCATGACATCGCGGCCCTGCCCGACCTGCCAAGGGTTTGGCAGCACGATCCCGCATCCCTGCCATGAATGTGCTGGCGATGGTCGGGTGCGTACCCGCCGCACGATCACTATCAAAGTACCGCCAGGGGTAGACACTGGTACTCGAATTCAACTAACAGGTGAGGGCGAAGTTGGGCCCAATGGCGGTCCAGCGGGGGATCTCTATATCGAGGTTATGGTGCAGCAACACTCCGTGTTCGAGCGCCAAGGCGATGAGTTGCATTGTGTTCTAACTTTGCCGATGACTTCAGCGGCACTTGGTACCACCGTGAAAATCGACACCCTCGATGGTGAGCAAGAGATCGATGTACGGCCGGGCACCCAGCCTGGTGCAGTTGTCACCTTGCGTGGACTCGGTGCATCTCGCCTGCGGGGTGGTGGTCGCGGTGATCTTTACGTACACATAGATGTTGCGATTCCGACGAAACTTGATGATGCCCAAGCCATGTTACTCAAACAACTTGCGGATTTACGCTCGGAAGACGTAGCGCGCGTTGGTGATGGCGCTGGCGATGCTGGAGGCGGCCTATTTACTCGCCTAAAGGATGCGTTTTCCCCGAAGTGAGTGCTCCCGTCTTTTATATTTCAGATCCAGACCTGCGGCAGGTACAGGTCGGTCAAGAAATCCCCCTGGCCGGCACCGAAGGCCGTCACGCGGTTTCGGTACTGCGCCTCAACATAGGCGAGGTCATCGAACTTGTTGACGGTCGTGGTCTGCGGGTACATGGCACCGTCGTCAGTTTGAGTGGCAAGGAGAACTTGTGGGTGCGAGTTGCCAAGGTGCTAATTGAACCAATGGCTCCACTTCACATCACGGTCGTGCAGGCGCTCCCAAAAGGTGAGCACGGCGAACTTGCCATCGACTTGTTGACCCAAGTTGGGGTCGATGTGATCGTGCCTTGGGCGGCGGGCCGGTCGATCACCAAATGGGCACCTGACCGTATTGAAAAAGCCAGAAGTAAATGGCAGGCGGCAGTGACCGCCGCCGCCAAGCAAGCTAGGCGCGCCAATTGGCCCGTGCTCGGCGAGTTAGCAACAACGGCGCAGGTGGCTGAACTTATTGCCGGTGCCTCGTCCGGTGTTGGGGCAGCAATTGTGTTGCACGAGGAAGCAATCACCCCATTGCTCGAGGTGCCGATTACTGATCGTGAGGGAGCCAGCGAGGTAGTACTCATAGTCGGGCCCGAGGGTGGTATCGGCGAAGACGAGCGGGCGATCTTTCGGGCAGCCGGTGCGTTTGAGGCAAGGCTGGGCCCTAGTGTGCTGCGGTCATCGGCGGCCGGGGCCGTTGCAGTTGCCGTTTTATCGGCTACCCGTAACTGGGGTAGGCCCCCCGTGGGAGGATCAACTTTATGAGCGAGTGCCTTTTCTGCCGCATAGTTGCCGGGGAGATCCCAGCTAATGAAGTAATGCGCACCAGTGAGGTATTGGCGTTTTGGGATATCTCACCGCAGGCTCCAACCCACTTGCTGGTGGTACCGACCACTCACTACGACGATGCCATGGCGATGTCTAGTGCTGATCCGGCTTTGGCTGGCCGTTTAATAAGGGCAGCCGGTGAGGTAGCAAATTCAGCGGGGCTGGATGCGGGCTATCGCATTGTGTTCAACACCGGTGAAGATGGTGGTCAAAGCGTTCACCATGTGCACGCCCATGTTCTTGGTGGTCGGGCGCTGAGCTGGCCGCCAGGATGAGCGCATCCGCACCTGACGCCGGGCAGGCTCAGGCAAAAATCACCGTGCCGCACTCGCAATCAATGGTGGCACTTATCGGTTCTGATGATGAGTTCTTACGCCTGGTCGAAAATTCATTCCCCGAATGCGATGTCTTGGTTCGCGGTAATGAGATAACGCTCACCGGAACCCCCGGTGATGTCGGAATTATTGAGGTTTTCTTCAGCGAGATGTTGGCGATGCTCCGCACCGGCCAGGCGTTGACCGTGGAGTCGGTTGAGCGCAGTATTTCCTTATTGCGCACAGGTGCGCGCCCTTCCGAAGTGTTAACTTCAAATATTCTTAGTAATCGCGGGCGCACTATCCGCGCCAAAACCTTAAACCAAAAGCGCTACGTAGATGCTATTGATAACAACACGGTTGTCTTTGGTATCGGCCCCGCTGGTACCGGCAAGACTTATCTGGCGGTCGCGAAAGCAGTCCAAGCGCTGCAGGCCAAGCGGGTGAATCGCATCGTCCTTACTCGGCCAGCTGTTGAGGCTGGTGAGCGTCTGGGTTTCTTGCCCGGCACTTTGTCGGAGAAGATTGATCCTTATCTGCGACCGCTATATGACGCGCTGCACGACATGATTGACCCTGACTCGATACCTCGACTGATAACCAGCGGGACGATTGAGATCGCGCCACTTGCCTACATGCGCGGGCGCACCTTAAACGATGCATATATTATTCTTGACGAAGCCCAAAACACCTCCGCCGAGCAGATGAAAATGTTTTTGACGCGGCTTGGTTTCGGCTCAACGATGGTGATCACCGGCGACGTAACTCAGGTTGATCTCCCCAGTGGCACAACCAGCGGGCTTCGCGTGGTGGGCGAAATTCTTGAGGGTATTGAAGATGTGGCGTTCTGCCGCCTCACCTCACAAGATGTTGTTCGTCATAAGCTGGTCGGACGTATTGTCGACGCTTACGATCGATACGACGCAGAACGAGCGTCTAAGTGAGGTGTAAACAATGAGCGTATCCGGCGTAATAGTGTCTAATGAAACCTCAGTTCAATGTGATACCCAAGCATTAGCAAATTTGGCCGCATTATTGTTTACGGAGTTGCGAATTCACCCAGATGTCGAGCTTGGTATTCGCCTAATTGATGCCACTGAGATGTCCGAGTTACATCTGCAGTGGATGGATGAGGCGGGGCCAACCGATGTTTTGTCATTTCCGATGGATGAACTTCGAAGCGCACCTATTGGAGTGGCACCTGAAGTCGGCCTACTCGGTGACATCGTGCTCTGCCCACAGGTTGCGCAGGAGCAGGCTGACGAATTTTCACGAAACCTTGATGGGGAGTTGCAGTTTTTGACAATTCATGGGGTTCTTCATTTGATTGGATACGACCACATGACCGACGACGATCACGCCGAGATGTTTGCTCTCCAAGATGAGCTGCTCTCAACCTGGCAGCTGCAGAATGCAGGGTCTAAATGACCGCGGTTGATGTTTGGTGCATCGTCCTGTCGGTTGGGCTTATCGGTTTGGCCGGCCTGTTGATCAGTGCCGAGACAGCCATCAATCGGGTATCCCGGGGCCGGATAGATGATATTCGGCGCGAATCAGGTAAGCGCGCCGAGAAGTTGCTTGTGGTGCTGGCTGATCGCGCTCGGTACGTAAATGTTCTGCTTTTCCTGTCGACCTCGGCGACCGTAACGGCAACAGCGTTGGTCACATTTGCTTTGTATGACGTACTTACAGTGCATGGCACCTGGCCGGTGGGAGGTGCTCTGGCTTTTGCGGTAGTCATCATGGTCGTGATCGCCTATGTCGCCCTTGGGGTAGCCCCGCGCACCTTGGGCCGCCAGCATGCTGAGCGAATTGCCCTCAGCGCCGCTGGCCCAGCACGTTTTCTGGCGGTCGTCCTCGGCCCCTTGGCTACCCTCTTAATTCATATTGGTAATGCACTCACACCAGGCAGAGGTTTTCGTGAGGGGCCGTTCGCATCACAGGCCGAGTTACTTGAGTTAGTTGATCAGGCCAAGGCAGATTCCTTGATTGAAGACGATGAACGCCAGATGATCCATTCAGTTTTCGAGTTGGGTGACACTTTCGTCAAGGAAGTCATGGTGCCGCGCACCGAAGTGGTATTCATCGAACGCAATAAGTCACTTCGCCAGGCTATGTCACTCGGATTACGCTCCGGGTTTTCACGAATCCCGGTTATCGGTGAAAATGCCGATGACGTGGTGGGGATTGTGTACCTCAAGGACATGATGCGACGGACTTTCGAGCACCGTGAGGCTGAACACGACGAACTCGTTGAGAGTCTGATGCGTCCGCCGTATTTTGTGCCTGATAGCAAGCCGGTGGATTCGTTACTTCGTGATATGCAGTCTGCACGTGTGCATATGGCTATCGCTGTAGATGAGTACGGCGGCACCGCTGGTTTGGTAACCATTGAGGATGCCCTTGAAGAGATTGTTGGCGAAATTGCTGACGAGTATGACACCGCTGCCCCTGAAGTTGCCGAGTTGCCTGATGGGGCATTCAGAGTTAGCGCCCGCCTGCACGTCGAGGATTTCGCTGATCTCGTAGGTGTCGAAATTGACGGCGAAGAAGAAGGTGTTGATACCGTTTTAGGTTTGATGGCGAAGCGTCTTGGCCGGGTCCCAATACCCGGTGCCGTTGTTGAAGAGTTTGGCTGGCGCTTAACGGCCGAACAGGGTGGTGGGCGCCGCCATCGCATCGGCACCGTATTACTGGAGCCGGCTAAAAATTCGAATGAACCTACTGGCGAAAGCAGTGCCCGTGAGTGATGAGCTAGGTGCCGAAGATGCGAAGTTGATTACTTTGGCGATGGGTGCACGAGGTCGCATTGCGGCAACCGAGGGCGCGGCCGTCCGAGATGAAATGGGTAGAACTTATTCGGGCGCGAGTATCAGTGTGGGGGAGTTTCGACTCTCTGCTATTGAACTCGCGATAGCCCAGTCGGTTGCGGCGGGTGCCCGGGGGCTGGAGTTAGCGGTGATTTTGGGTGCGGAGCAAGCGGATTTAAGTTTGATTCGTAATTTTGCCGGAGGTGGCACCCCGGTACTTCAGTGCTCAGCATCCGGTGAAATTCTCGAGCGGCTCGTGACTTGATGCACCGTAGTGGATTTGTTTCAATAGTTGGCCGCCCAAATGCCGGAAAGTCGACTCTCACTAACGCACTTGTCGGCCAAAAGGTCGCCATTACTTCAGATCGCCCGCAAACCACCAGACGTGCAATCCGCGGCATTCTCACGCGTGAGGATGCGCAAATAATTCTCGTCGATACGCCTGGATTGCATCGACCCAGAACGCTACTGGGCGAAAGGCTAAATGAAGAGGTGCGCGAAACTTGGTCAAGTGTTGACGTAATCGGCTTATGTTTGCCGGCGAACGAGGAGATTGGGCCAGGGGATAAGTTCATCGCCAAGCAAATTATAGCGCTGGGGCGAACTCCGATCGTCGTAATTGTTACCAAAGCAGATACCCTCTCGCGCGCGTTATTGGCTGAGCATCTGCATCAGGTAGGTGAACTAGCTGCTGAGCTGGACGGTACCTGGGCATCGATTGTTCCGGTCTCGGCCTTCAGCGGTGAGAACCTCACGGTTCTTGCTGACGAGTTTGCGAGCCTGTTGCCTGAAGGCCCGATGCTCTATCCCGATGGCGAAGTAACCGATGAGCCATTGGAGATTGCGGTGGCTGAACTTATTCGTGAGGCCGCCCTCGAAGGTGTTTCCGACGAATTACCGCATTCGATTGCGGTCGTAATTGACGAAATGGGGCTTCGTGAAGGTCGCCCCGATGATCGTCCGCTGACCGATATTCGAGCCCTGCTTTATGTCGAGCGTGACAGCCAGAAGGCGATTGTCATCGGTAAAGGCGGGTCGCGCCTGAAATATGTCGGAACCACCGCCCGCGGCGGGATCGAGAAACTTCTTGGTACCAAGGTTTTCTTGGAGATCCACGTCAAGGTTGCCAAGGATTGGCAGCGCGACCCAAAGCAATTGCGGCGGTTAGGTTTCTAACTGCCGGGTGCGGCGTCCTTGGTCCGCCCCGAAATTAGGAGACAATGGGCTGTGCCGCTCTACCGTGATGAAGCCATCGTGCTGCGAACCCAAAAATTGGGTGAGGCCGATCGCATCGTCACCCTTTTGAGTCGGGGCCATGGCCGGATTCGATGTGTGGCCCGCGGTGTCCGCAAAACCACAAGTCGAATCGGTGCACGCCTAGAGCCATTTAGCCACGTAGATGTTCAGCTATACGAAGGTAGATCTCTCGATACGGTTTCACAGGTTGAATCACTTGCCGCCTATGGAGCGGTGCTCTCCGCTGATTACAGCCGCTGGACTTCGGGCACCGCGATGCTAGAAACCGCTGAGCGCCT
>JBIIOU010000123.1:0-6177 GCA_044336815.1 Candidatus Nanopelagicales bacterium
CTGGCAGCCACGGCTCGATGCAACGCGATTACGAACTCCTCCATCCCGGCATCAGAGGTTAGGTCGACGTCAGGTGGCATGAATCCATCGTCGATTAGTAGCTTCGCCCATGACTCGCGCTCACGCGCGGAGGCGGCCCGTTCATCCTCGACCGGGCGGGTTAGCAACCCAAGATCGGCGCGAATGCGCACATGCTCATCCCGCAAAAAACCAGCTGTCGGGGGGAGGTCATGAACCGAGACACTTGCTAGCACTTCGTGCCGCCACTCACGCGGAGGTTTCGCGTTGCCGGATGAATTGGCCTCGAACCACAAAATGCTGGTGCCCACAATTCCGCGATCAGCTAGCACCTCCTGCACCCAATCTTCAACGGTGCCCAGATCCTCCCCGACAACAAGCGCGCCCGCTCGCTGGGCTTCCAGGCACAAAATCCCTAGCATCGCATCGTGATCGAGTTTTACGAAAGTACCGGCATTGGGCGGCATCCCCGCCGGCACTAACCAAAGCCGGAAGAGTCCGAGCACATGATCGATCCGCAGGCCACCTGCATGCCGCAGCACCGTTCGCAACATATCTCGATATGGAGCGAAAGCCGCCTCGGCCAGTGCTGCCGGGTGCCACGGTGGTTGCGACCAGTCTTGACCAACCTGGTTATACATATCCGGTGGTGCACCAACACTTACACCGCGTGCTAACACCTCCTGCAATGACCAAGCATCCGCCCCTTCAGGGTGCACCCCGACCGCAAGATCTTGCAATAAACCAACTGCCATCCCCGCGGATTTAGCGGCTAGTTGCGTTCGAGCAAGTTGCTGATCCATCTGCCATTGCAGCCAACAGTGAAAGTCAATGAGTTCTCCATGGGACGCACAAAACTCTGCGACCTCTTCGGTACCGGGGCGCTCGAACCCACTTGGCCAATTATCAGCTTCGCCACCAAAGGTGTCACTTATCGCGCACCAGGTGGCAAAATCCCATAAGCCCTGACCCTCAAGGACGCGGTATTCGGCGAACTCAGCGAACCGCTCACGTGACAACCCGAGTGAAAAAATCGATTCGAGCGCCACCCGCTTAGCCGCCCAGACCGCATCGCGGTCAAGAAATTCGTCGGTACCATTTCGCCTTTGCATTGTCTGTGCTAGTTGCACTAGCCGTTCGCGCACCGGCGGCGCTAGCTCCGTAAATTCGTCAATATTTTCGACGTGTAAATAAATTGGATTAGTAAACCGCCGAGTTACCGGCAAGTAGGGCGATGGCGTCATCGGCGCCCGTGGTGAGGCCGCGTGCAATGGGTTAACCAATAAGAATCCAGCGCCCAGCTCATTGCCGCTCCATACGGCGAGAGCTTCGCAGTCAGCCAGATCACCAAGCCCCCACGAACTTTTTGATCGCGTTGCGTATAGCTGGGTCATGAAACCCCATTGGCGCTCACCCGTGACAGCGGCCGCATGAAGCCGCTCGGGGGTCATGACCAGCGGCATCGTCTCGACCTCATCAACCGTGCTGGCTGTTGCGCTATGCCACCCAAGAGGTAGGTCAGGTGGTACGGCAAAACTTGCCTCCCCGACGAAGCGGTCTCCGAGAGCAACAGGTTCGACATACCAATCCATTTGCTCAAGAACTACCCGCTCACCGTTTTCAAGATCGACATGCACACGTACTTGCTGCCCGTGGGTAACGTGCACCCATAACCGGCGCTGCTCCCCTTGGCGGCCGACGAAGACGGGGGGGAGCATGCGGCGCCAATTACTTAGTCGGGCTTCTTCGAGGCCGCGCTCAATCGCATCATCACCGGTGAGATCAACGCCAAGTGCCACAAGTACCGCCTCAACGGTAGTAGCGCTCACCCCAACATGTGAACCGGCTTGATCCCAATACTCAATCGCTACCCCATGTGCTGCCGCCAAGTTAGCGAGACCTTCGCCGACCGCTACAAAATTGCTGGTGCTCACCACATCTCCGGGTGACGGTGCGCCCACGGTTGTGCCCGCTCAAGTTGGCCAGCAAGGCTCAAGATTGTTACTTCATCAAATGGGCGCCCAACCAACTGCACACCAATAGGCAAATTCGCGTCAGTCCAATACAGCGGAACACTCAAGGCCGGTTGCCCGGTCATGTTGTATGGCGCGGTGAATGGCGTGAACTGCTTTTGTGCCTCGAAGTCAGCAGCCGGGTCTAGGTCGTTGCGCAATTGGCCAATCAGGCGGGGAGTCTGGGCCAACGCTGGGGTCAAAATTACGTCGAACCCGGCATGCATATTGATGGCACCGCGCGAAACATTTCGCAACATCCATGCGGCACTTGCTAACTCGATACCTGAGACTCCCCGGCCTCGATCGCGCAACCAGCGCGAAAGTGGCATCAACTCAGACTCAAGTTCTGGCGCAACCGGTGTCAGCAACGCGAGCACACTCCACAAAGTTTCAAAAGATTCGGCAACGTTTGCCGGGAAGGGCGCCGGCACATCTTCAACTACGTGGCCAAGGGCAGTGAGTAAATCCGTGGCTTGCTCGTAGGCCGCCATGCACTCGGAGTCAATCGCCACGTCGGAAATCACCGGCGTGCAATAACGTCCGATGCGCAACTTGCCCGGGTCCGTTTGCGCAGCCTTCAAGAAAGTCATGCCCACTTCAAGTGGAGGTGCCACGAATGGGTCGTCGACAAAGTGGCCGGACATTACATCCAAAAGTGCCGCTGCGTCGGCCACGGTCCGGGCTAACGGCCCGTTGACACCAAGGTCTCCGACGCCATCACGTATCGGGCCATTTGAGATTCGCCCCCGCGAAGTCTTGAGCCCAACCAAACCGCAAACACTCGCGGGGATGCGAAGTGAGCCGCCGCCATCAGAGCCTTGGGCCACCGGCGCCAGGCCTGCCGCTACCGCCGCCGCCGCGCCACCACTTGAGCCGCCAGCAGACCGGGTTAGATCCCAAGGGGTGCGAGCTGGGCCCGTAACCAGGTTTTCGGTGTAGCAGGTTAAACCGAATTCTGGAGTGTTAGTTTTGCCCGTCATCACCGTATGGCCCTGCCGCAGCCGCGTGACCACATAGTCGTCAATGGTCGGGGTGAGCCCAAATGCCTTTGACCCAAATGTGCAGGGCACCCCATCCACAAAATTCAGGTCCTTAACCGGAACCACCACCCCGTGCAAAACTGAAAGCTCACGGGGATCAGAAGTTCGGGCTACTAACTCATCGGCCGCTCTCGCCTGCTCCAAGGCAAGCTCAGGGGTAAGGGTAATGAAGGCACCCAACTCGGCGTTTAATGCTGCCGAACGCGCCAAATAATGCTCGGTTAATTCGACCGACGAAACCTCCCCGGTGGCAATTGCCCGCGCCTGCTCTAAAGCGGTGAGGTCGTGCAGTGCGCTCATAAGGCAAAGCCTAGGGTGGACACCGTGACCACTTACCCGCCAACCCCACGCCTAGACCTAGTTGAGCAAATGCACGGGGTTGCAGTGCCTGACCCGTATCGCTGGCTCGAAGATCCGACCGATGAGCGCACCGCCACCTGGGCCGCGGGCCAGGGCGAATTGATGGACAACGAACGTGCAAGTTGGCAAACCCGGGGCCGGTTCGTTGAGCGGATTGAGCAACTTCTTGGGGCTGGCAGCATCTCACCGACTTATTGGCGCGGTGATCGTGCCTTCCTCATGCGTCGTGACCCTAGTCAGCAGTTCGCGGTGCTCTATGTGACCGAAGGTGACGGGGTTGAACGGGTGCTAATAGACCCGATGGCACTTGATCCAGAGGGGCTAACCACCCTCGATTCATGGCAACCCTCGAAAGAGGGCGATCGCCTCGCGTACCAACTCTCCGAAGGCGGCACCGAGGAGTCAGTTCTTTATGTCATGGACACCGCCACCGGCAACCAAATCGATGGACCAATTGACCGCTGTCGCTTCTCCCCTATTGCTTGGCTAGTTGGTGGCAAGGCGTTCTATTACGTTCGCCGCATCGCCCCAGAATTGCTGCCCGAATCCGAGCGCAAATTCCATCGTCGGGTTTATCTGCACACGGTCGGGACTCCAACCGAAGAAGATGTGATGATTTTTGGCGCGGGCATGACCATGACCAATTACTACGGGGTCGAGGTGAGCCGCGATGGCCGGTGGCTTCAAGTATCGGCAGCCGAAGGCACCGAGCCGCGCAATGACCTCTGGCTCGCAGACCTAAGTGCCTGCAAGCCATCCGCACCTGCATTCACCTTGATTCAAGGTGACGTCGACGCTCAAACCTCGTTGACATTTGGCCGCGATGGCCGCGTCTATGTGAACACTGACCGCGGGGCCCCCCACGGACGAATGGCCGTAACGACCCCAGATGCCCTCGAATTTGAAAATTGGCTCGACCTCGTACCCGAGGATGACGATGCGGTACTCGACGGATCAGCGATCCTCGATGGCCCGGACTTAGTCGAAGACTTAATGCTCGTGGTTAAGACCCGACACGGCGTCGCCGAGATGTCACTTAATCGCGCCTCCGATGGCGCGTTCATCGAACAGGTAGAGCTACCTGGTGTTGGCACTATCGGTGGCCCACTCGAACATATTGACGGTGGCCCGGTTGCTTGGTACGTCTATACAGATCACACCACCGTGCCGGTTATTTACTCCTACGATGCACGCACCAGAACTTCTGCAATCCATGCTGTACCGCCGGGCAAAGTTGATGTCCCGAAGGTTTACTCCAAGCACGTGATTTATCGGTCCAAGGACGGCACCGAGGTACGGATGTTCATCCTGTCAGGGGCCGATAACCCCGATAAAGCAAAACCTGCGGTGCTTTATGGCTACGGAGGCTTTGGTATCCCAATGGCACCTGGCTACTCCGCAGCCATTTTGGCGTGGGTTGAAGCCGGCGGCATCTGGGCCATAGCCAACCTGCGCGGTGGTGGTGAAGAGGGCGAGGATTGGCATCGCGCCGGCATGCTCGGATTAAAACAGAATGTTTTCGACGACTTCCATGCTGCAGCAGAGTACCTGATCGCCGAAGGCTGGACCACACCTTCACAACTTGGTATTTACGGTGGCTCAAATGGTGGGCTGCTTGTGGGTGCGGCCATGACCCAGCGACCCGAACTTTTCAACGCGGTAGTTTGCGTCGCACCACTTCTCGACATGATCAGATACACCACCTCTGAGCTCGGGCCAACCTGGACAGTTGAGTACGGCGACCCCGAAGATGCCGAGCAATTCGGCTGGCTCATCAACTACTCGCCGTATCACCGGGTCACTGAAGGCGTTGACTACCCGGCCACTATGTTCGCGGTGTTCGACAATGACACCCGTACTGATCCAATGCACGGGCGCAAGATGTGCGCGGCGACCCAGCACGCAACCAGCGGTGATCGACCGATCCTGCTTCGAACCGAAGGTGATGTCGGGCACGGCGCGAGGTCCATGTCGAAGTCGGTTGAAGAGTCGGCTGACAACTTGGCATTTCTCGCCAAATGGACAGGCCTTAAGTAATGCCCTCGGTAATAGCAATCTTGGCAAAAGACCAAACCTGGTGGGAAGACTCCCGGGATTGGATCATCGGCGTGCCCTTGCAGTTCGTCAGTATTTTTGTGGTTGCGCTGATCGCGCAAATCGTTCTGCTTTGGGCAATTCGTCGAGTTGTTCGCCGCACCACCGAACGGGCACGCCGCGATCGCCTCGAAGACAGTCGGCGCACGATGCGCACCGCGGAGTTAAGTGATGTCTTACTTAACCAGCGCACTGAGCAGCGAGCGGCGGCGATCGGATCGCTGCTTACCAGCGTGGTTAGCATCACGGTTTGGGTCATCGCACTACTAACTGCACTCCCCTTACTCGGAGTTGACATCGCCCCACTGCTCGCAAGTGCCGGCGTAGTTGGTGTCGCACTTGGGTTCGGAGCCCAAACTTTGGTCAAGGATTACCTGTCCGGGATTTTTCTGATAATTGAAGACCAATTTGGTGTTGGCGATGTGGTTGATCTAGGCCCTGCCATCGGTACGGTTGAAGAGGTAGCGCTTCGTTACACCAGGCTTCGTGATCTCTCGGGCATCGTCTGGTATGTGCGCAACGGTGAAATCCTGCGTGTAGCCAATAAATCACAGGGCTGGACACTCGCTGTTGTCGATATCCCCGTCGCTTATAACGCTGACCTCGACAAGGTTCGCGACATCATTGAGAACGTCGCAATCGACATGGAC
>JBIIOU010000125.1:0-6157 GCA_044336815.1 Candidatus Nanopelagicales bacterium
CGCGCGGCCAGTATCTCGGCAAGTGGTCGGTGGATTCCGCCATTCTTAGATCTCCAAACCGCAATCGACAACTCGCGCCTTGACCAGACCTACAACACTCCGGCCCTAGCCACCATTTTCTTGATGGCCGAGCAGGTTGATTGGTTTAACTCCAATGGTGGCCTTGATTGGTGCACCGCACGCACCGCTGAATCCTCCGGCATTTTGTATGACTGGGCCGAAGCTAACCCGATTGCCACCCCATTTGTTAGCGACCCGGCCAAGCGCTCGGCGGTGGTAGCAACCATCGATATTGAAGATTCCATTGATGCAACACTCATCACGAAAGCGCTTAGGGCCAATGGCATTGTCGACACTGAGCCCTATCGCAAACTTGGCCGCAATCAATTGCGTATTGCGGTATTTCCTTCGGTTGAACCCGATGATGTGCGCGCACTAACCAAATGCATTGATTACATTATTAGCCAGCTTTCGTGAGTTTGGCTGTTACGACCACGCACACCCCGGTCAGAGACCGGGTAACTTGGATCTCATACATCCAAATCTCTTTCTTCGCTTGGTTCATGTACAGCTTCGGAGCTAGCCAAGCCCTACTCCGTGATGAGCAGGGCACCGGGTTAGTAGTTGCCTCCCTGCACGGAACATTCCTTTCCACCGGTGGGCTGCTCGCAGCGCTCATCGTTGCCAAAGCCATGCTCAGGTACGGCCGCGGGCGAATCCTGCGAGTTGGCTCGATCGGCATGATTCTTGGGATTTTGGTCTTGACCTGGCCCGGGGCGAGCTTCGGAATTACTTTCTTGGGTGTTTTTCTGGCTGGTTTCTTCGGCACGTTCATCATCGCCACCGTAAACGCGTTTCTTCTTGATCATGAAGGTGCCGCTGGCCCAGCAGCCTTGACCGAGGCCAATGCCCTAGCCTGCTTTTCCGGTCTAATCGGATCACTGTTGGTTGGCATTGGCGCCGCTACCTTGCTCGGGTGGCGCGCCGGTCTATACGTGGTTGTCATCGCTCTAATCGCCGTTGAAATTTGGCGCGGGCGCAATACCTCTGTATTCGGTGAACCGCCCGCGGTCGTCGCCCGAGTCGAGCATGCCAAGATCCCGCGAGCATTTTGGTGGTCATGGGCACTGCTTGTTTGCATTATTGGCGCCGAGTTCTCCTTAACTTTTTGGGGCGCCGATCTACTACGTGAGAGATGCGGGTTCGGGCCCGCCGCAGCTGCGGCATCGCTGGCATCTGTGGTCGGGGGGATGTTCATCGGTCGGGCATTTGGATCCCGCTTGGCCCGGGCCTATAAAACTGACTCGATTTTGCGCGTCTCGATGATCTGCGCACTGGCATCGTTCACTATCGCTTGGTCTTTTACCTGGTGGCCCTTGGTGATTCTTGGACTTTTTCTCACCGGCTTAAGTATTTCGGTGCATTGGCCACTTAGTGTTTCGCGAGCGGTGGTGGCCTCTGATGGCCTTACCGATCGGGCGGCCGGCCTGGCTTCGGTGGCGGCGAGTGTGGCCTCTGGCCTAGCGCCATTTGCACTAGGTGCACTTTCGCAAACACTAGATTTCCATTTGGCTTTCTTGATTGTGCCAGGCTTCTTAATTTGCGCTTTGGCGATCCTGCTAATCAAACCCGTACCCGAGATATCGGCGACTACTTAGTTTAAGGAATACTTACTTTCAGTAGCCGGTCATCACGTTCGCTAGCGATTAGCAAGGAGCGGCTATCGGCCGACCAAGTGATCGCCTCGCCTTGAAATTGATACGGCAAGGCAATGCGAGCGATTTCACGGCCCGGCGGCAAGCCCGAATACACCACCGCGTTTACGTAGTCTCGCAGCACATATTTTGTTCCGTCCGGTGAAATTGCACCATCGGTAATCAGGCCGCCTTCGGCCCGCAATTTGCTCGCAATGTTCAACATGTGCGGCCGGAGTGGATCGGGTAGTGCATAGAGTGAACCGTGTGCCAGTTGTTTCGTTACGACCCAAAGTAGCGGCTTAAAAGGATCAGCTAGCAGCGTCTCAGCGTTATGTGGGCGATCTCGATAAGTGAATCGATAAGTCTTCGCGGCAAGTGTTTGTGAAACCAAATTCATTGGCTCTGGGATTCGAAGCACTTCGACATTGGGCCAGTTATCACGGTTATCGCCGATATCGCCAAGCCAAATGACCGGACGCCCCCGTTTATCACTTCCCACCGCAATCGATTCGAAGTCGCGGGCCTTCGCTCCGGTGATTTTGATGGTTGCCCGGGTTGCGCAGGTCCGCGAATCAACCGCGTAGATAAATGGCCCACCCGATGAGTCATTGTGTAACCAAATGGTGTGCGGGTGCTGGGTTGACGCAGCAATGCCGCTGATTTCAGTGAAGCGTGAATCGCTGAAAGTGCAAACAACGGTGGTTTGGGCGTTAGCCGAAGGGGCCCAGACGAACGCGTGGGCCGCAATCCAGATTGGGATTACGGCCCACGCGATCGTCGTCCTGATACTCGGGTTCATTGGCTCACTATGGCGGCGATCACGACTACCGCAACCGTGGCAATCAGCACGACCAGCGTGATGATGCGCCTAGTTCGTGGGCCCATGCACTCAGCCTACGGCCTGCTAGCCCAGGCCGAGTACCCCCTGAATTGGATCAATCGCAAAGTAGATGACGAAGGCGATCGAAACCACCCACATCAACCAGTTGATGCTCTTGGCTTTGCCAACCGCGATCTGGATGATTACCCAGGTCACGAAGCCTGCGCCGATCCCGTTGGTGATGGAGTAGGTAAATGGCATGAGGGCAATCGTCAAGAACGCCGGGATGCCGATTTCATAGTTCATGAAATCGATATGACGGATCTGCGTCATCATCAAGAAACCGACCACAACCAGAGCTGGCGTAGCCGCTTCGTAGG
Organism: Candidatus Nanopelagicales bacterium; assembly: GCA_044336815.1. Taxonomy (GTDB): domain Bacteria; phylum Actinomycetota; class Actinomycetes; order S36-B12; family S36-B12. The sequence continues at coordinate 2,898 of JBIIOU010000125.1, forward strand.
GGATCACCGTCACCAAAGGTGAGATGAACATTGCCACCAAGAAAAGCAGCCCGGTGATGATCGAGGCGATGCCGGTGCGCGCGCCTTCACCGATACCTGAAGCAGATTCAATATACGAAGTGTTACTCGATACTGAAGCGGCACCACCGGCCACCGCCGCGATTGAGTCGACAACCAAGATGCTCTCGAAGTGTGGGATGTCGCCCTTCTCATCGAGCAGGTCGGCCTCACCGGCAAGGCCGAATGCGGTACCCATCGTGTCAAAGAAGTCACTAAGCATTAGCGAGAAGATCGCGAGCAGCGCTGCGATGACTCCGATGACCTGGAAGCTGCCGAAGAGATTGAACTGGCCGAGTAGACCAAGATCAGGAGTGGCAACGATTTGGTCTGGCACCCTCGGCACGTTCAGGCCCCAACCCACCGGGTTGACGGCGCCATCGGCACCGAACTTCGGGCCCACCTTGGCAATTGATTCAATGATGATCGCGACCACTGCTGTGCCCAAAATGCCGATAAGGATGGCGCCGCGAACCTTCTTGACCACCAAGATGATCGTCAAAATCAGGCCGAAGCAGAAGGTGAAGATCGGCCAGCCGGCAAGTGCACCCGCCGGACCGAATGTCACCAATACCGGGCCCGGGCGCACCAAACCTGAGTCAACCAGGCCGATGATCGTGATGAAAAGGCCGATACCAACTCCGATCGCATATTTCAGCTGTTCGGGCACGGCGTGGAACACCGCCGACCTAAACCCGGTAAGTACCAAAATCAAGATCAGCACACCTTCGAGGACCACAAGGCCCATCGCATCGGCCCAGGTCATCTGCGGGGCTAAGGTGAAAGCCACAAAACCGTTCAGGCCCAGGCCCGCGGCCACAGCCATGGGGAAGCGCCCAAAAACGCCCATCAGGATTGTCATTAAGCCGGCAACCAAGGCGGTGGCAGCGGTGACCATCGTGATGGACTTGAGCACATCGGTGGTGCCGCCGATGAAATTGCCGTTCATGTCTTTGGCGGTGCCGATGATCAACGGGTTGAGCACCACTATGTAAGCCATCGTGAAGAAGGTGACAAAGCCACCTCGAATTTCCCGTCCGTAGGTCGAACCACGTTCACTAAGTGAAAACCAGCGATCCATGCTGCTGGTAGGTGCTGGTGGGGCAGAAACGGTCATTGTTCCTCCGATTGGCGCTGACATTCGGCTCACTATTGGTGACCCGGGTTGTCGGCCAGGGGGAAACCTGAAACAGCATCAGCCCGACGTTCCGGGCGCAGAGTATCCTAGGAATCATGGCGGAGTCAGGAGATATCAGCGCTTCGCTAACAGCAAGTTCAACACGTTTGCAACATCAGGACAATGCGTTCATTCCTGTCACAGTAGGCACAGGAGTTTGGCTAGTTGTCGGTGTCGTCTTGGCGCTCTTCCACGGCCAACTCGGCATCGAGAGTTGGTGGGTTGGCGTCGCCTTCACCGGTTTCATCTGCGGGGTCGGTGGCATCTTCTACCTCAAGTATCGTGCCCGCCGCGAGCAGCGTCGCATCGGGAATTTCGGCAACGATTAAATCTTCCGGTAATTGCTCCGCGTCGTCTAAGTCAGGCGCCGTTAAATCTAGGTGATCCCAGCCAAATTCATCAGTGGCGTTCTCGGCTAGGGGCGCACCTACCTCAAGTGTCACCTCGGAGTGCCCACCGCAGCCATAGTTCATCGCCACCACATGGCCATCTGCTGGCGCAATCAAATTCGCGCACACCCCAAACATTTGGCCAAGTGGCCCACCGATGGGCAGCAAGAATCCACAGGTACTGCAGTTATTCGTTGCCGACTTGGCCATCGCTGCGCTCGGGCCCATGTCGCCCTCGAACCAACGCTCAGCGGCTTCATCGCGGCCGACAACCGATAACACCCGAACCCGGCCAAGCCCCAGCTCCCAAAATCCGTTGAGCGGGCTTGCTGAACTTGCCGTCTCAAGGTCATCTTCACCGGTTAACCCGGCAATAAGGCGCAGATCATCAGTAGGGGTGACGAGAACATCACCCACACCAAGATCACCCGGCTGTACGCGCTCACTCCAAGGCACCCACGGCGGGGCAACGAGGGCATCGGGGCCGGGCAAAAGCACGACGTCACAGACGGTTATCTCGTCTTGCTCAGGTGCCCGGGCAATCGTGACCGCCCAACGCCAACCGAGATAGCCGGGGTGCAAGCAGTTGAACAGGTGGGTGGCTAGGCGATCATCTTCCATCGCCATTTCAAGGTGCTCACCTACATAGGCGGCCTCGGCTTCGATGACCGCAGCTTCGCGCGCCAACTCAATGGCCGCGCCCAATTGCTGGTCCTCCAAAACCTTTTGCATACCCCGATTGTGGCCCACCGGCGCTCGGCCCAGCCCACCGCCCTCGGCCCATTTGCGTGAGTGCGCACGTTTTGGTCGTCAAATCCGGATTTTCAGCCAATTTCACGACCAAAACGTGCGCACTCACGCATCCTCGCCATTGCATTGAGGTCTGCGGCAACCGGATAAGGTCGCTGACGTGCTCATTGACCTAGCAGTTGTGGTCACCACCTTCGCCCTGATCTTCCCGGCTGAGCTACCTGATAAAACCTTCATTGCCACCTTGGTGCTGTCTACGCGCTATCGACATCTGCCGGTGTGGCTAGGTGTGAGCGCCGCCTTTGCGGTGCAGGTGACAATCGCGGTGACCGCTGGCGGGTTGCTGGCCTTACTTCCCCAACGGTTGGTGCTCGGCGTTACCGCTGCCCTCTTTGCCATCGGCGCGGTCATTCTCGTTATTGGCGGACTTAAATCCCGCGCTCGTGAATTAGCAGCCGAGCATGATGAGCAGGTTGCCCTTGAAGCCAAGGTGTCAACCGACTTGGTAAAGCAAGCCTCGGCCTGGAAAGTCTTCGCTACCAGTTTCGTCGTGCTATTCACCGCTGAGTGGGGTGATCTCTCCCAGCTACTGACGGCGGGGTTGGCAGCGCGCACCGGCCAACCGCTGTCGGTGTTCATCGGTTCGTGGGTGGCACTGATCTTGGTCGCCGGCATTGCTGTCTTGGCCGGGCGCTGGCTACAACAGCGGGTACCGATCTGGCGCATTCGGTTGGTGTCGGGAGCGATACTCGCGGGGCTGGCGATCTGGACGATCGCGGAGATCGTCCAGTAACAATGTGGACGATCGCGGAGATCGTCCAGTAACAATGTGGACGATCGCGGAGATCGTCCAGTAACAATGTGGACGATCGCGGAGATCGTCCAGA
>JBIIOU010000126.1:0-6132 GCA_044336815.1 Candidatus Nanopelagicales bacterium
GGGCTCCAGCACCAACGCAAGTTATGGGCCAAAGCCTCTAGGGGCACCAAGGGTTCTGGAAGTACGGCCCGGACGTTGAACCTACGGATCGCTCGCACCGGTTAAACGTACCGGGTCTGACAGCGTTTGCATTCTTAGCCCCACCAAGGCCAACCAGGGAGAAAATCCTGGCCCTTGCCCCCGGACTGTGTTCTCATGGTGATGTACAAGTTATTCGGCAATCAAGGCTGGGCGGAACGGTATGCCAAATATTGATATTGCTACCCCAGCAAGTTCAGCGCCCACTGATCGGCTCGCACTCGGTGTTGGTTGGGTGCGGCCCGATGTGGCCGGATTGCCCCGCTGCCAATAAAGGTTTTGTTATTAATCGGTACTCTTGGCCTATTATGGCTGCGGCGCCGAATGACCCGACCTTAATTTTTCGCGTACCACCACTATTGGCGGGCCGATTGGCGATCACCGAAGTCAGCCCATCCGTGCTAAGTGGCCGGCGACCGGCGGCAGCAGTAGTTGACGAGGCTGTTCGCGTTCGCGTCACCTGCTTTCGAGAGGGCCACGACACTCTTGGCGTAGCCGCCGTACTGCACCACCCAGATGGCAGCGAATACTCACGGGTATCGCTGAATCCTGATGGAATTGACTCTTGGGCAGGCATCATCCGCCCGAATGAGATCGGCCACTGGATGTTCACTATTGAAGCTTGGGGTGATCCTTGGCGCACTTGGCTCCAGCGTGCAAATATAAAAATACCTGCTGATTTAGATATTGAACTCGAGTTTGCCGAAGGTGCCTTGCTGTTGGACCAGGCGCTTGCCTTCGATCTGCCGGCGGCAAATAAATCGCTGCTGATGTCGGCGACTACCGCGATGCGAAATACCTCGCTACCACCATCGGTTCGGCTAGCCGCGGCGGTAGACCCACAGGTGGCCACCGCTATTACCGAAAACCCCATCCGCGAGCAATTGACCACGAGCGGACCGTGGCCACTTAATGTGCAAAGGCGCCGCGCCCTCTTTGGCGCCTGGTATGAGTTTTTCCCGCGCAGTGAAGGGGCGCTACTTGATCCCCCAACCTCAGGGACCTTCCCTTCGGCAGCCAAACGCCTTGCTCCTATCGCCGACATGGGTTTCGATGTCGTCTACCTGCCGCCGGTACATCCAATTGGGTTCACAGATAGAAAAGGGCCAAACAACACTCTGATCGCCAGCGACTCCGACCCCGGATCCCCCTGGGCAATCGGATCAGACGCCGGCGGTCACGATGCGATTCATCCAGACCTTGGCACCATTAAAGACTTCGATGACTTTGTCGCAGTAACTACCGCTCTCGGCATGGAGATTGCCCTCGACCTTGCACTACAGGCATCACCGGACCACCCTTGGGTTAAGACTCACCCGCAGTGGTTTACCACTCGCGCTGACGGGTCGATTGCCTATGCCGAGAATCCACCCAAGAAGTACCAAGACATCTACCCACTCAACTTTGATAATGACCCCGAAGGTCTTTACGTCGAAATTGAACGCATTGTCCGATTTTGGATGTCACATGGAGTGCGAATCTTCCGGGTGGATAACCCACATACCAAACCCATTTGGCTTTGGGATCGACTCATAGCGTCAATAAATGCAGATAATCCCGATGTCATATTCCTGGCCGAGGCATTCACGAGCCGCCCAATGATGCAGGCGCTTGCAGAAGTCGGATTTCAGCAGAGTTACACCTATTTCACCTGGCGCAACAGCAAGCAAGAGCTTGAAGAATACGGGAATGAAATTGCCGGCCCGGCCGCTGCATACATGCGCCCTAATTTTTTCACGAACACGCCGGACATTCTCCACAGCTATCTTCAGCACGGTGGGCCGGGTGCGTTCGCAATTCGCACCGTCCTAGCTTCAACCCTGTCACCTGCCTACGGCATTTATAGCGGTTTCGAGTTATTTGAACACGTGGCCCTTCAGCCCGGTAGCGAGGAGTATCTCGATACCGAAAAGTTTCAATATCGACCGCGCGACTGGGACGCTGCTATAAAACAGGGTCGTAGTCTGGCTCCCCTCTTAACGCTAATCAATAAAATTCGCAGGGAACACAAAGCTTTGCAGGACTTACGCTCACTGTATTTCCACCAGTGCGATAACCCAAACATCATTGCTTTTTCAAAACAAGATGGCGACGACACCGTGCTAGTGGTGTGCACTCTTGACCCGCACCACACGCAGGAGGCCACCGTGTGGTGGAACCTAGCCGCCATCGGGCTTGATCCACAATCCTTATTCATTGCCCATGACCTATTAACGGATACCACTTGGACCTGGGGACAGAGCGCCTACGTGCGATTAACCCCGTGGGAACAAGTCGCCCACATCGTGCATGTGCGGCACTAGTGAAGAAGTCGCCGAAGGTAAACAAAATACCCGTGGCAATTGGAGACCTTGATCGACTTGTCGATGGTTGGCACCCCAACCCGCATGAAATTCTCGGACCGCACCTATTCAAAGGAGAGGTGACCGTTCGGGTATTACGCCCGATGGCTGAATCGGTAACCGTGGTAACTGAGAATCATTCAATTCACCTTGACCATGAATTCCGCGGAGTGTGGTGCGGGGTCATCCCCATGTCGAATGTACCTAATTACTCAATCGAAGTTCAGTACGGTGACAAAATTGTGCCAGCAGAAGACCCGTACCGATTCTTACCAACCCTCGGCGAAATTGATTTGCATCTAATCCACGAGGGTCGTCATGAGAAACTCTGGGAAGTGCTCGGCGCACACACCCGCAGCTACCCAACCCCGCAAGGTGCCGTAAGTGGGGTCTCCTTCGCCGTTTGGGCGCCCAATGCGCGAGGGGTCCGAGTCACGGGTGATTTCAACTACTGGGATGGTGTCGCGCACCCGATGCGCAGCCTAGGGGCCTCTGGCATTTGGGAGTTATTCGTCCCGGAGGTAACTGACGGCGACAGATATAAGTTCCAAATCCTAGGAAGCGATGGGATCTGGCGGCAAAAGGCCGACCCATGCGCCTTCGCAACCGAAATCCCACCTGCCAACAACTCGGTTGTTTTCAGGTCTAATTACCAATGGCAAGATTCAACATGGCTAGACAAACGCGCCAATACCGATGCACTTACCTCTCCGATGAGTATTTATGAAGTTCACCTAGGCTCTTGGCGCAGTGGGCTTAATTATCGTCAACTTGCCGACGAGCTAACTGACTATCTCAGCGAAACCGGTTTCACCCATGTTGAGTTCTTACCTGTCTCCGAGCACCCATACGGACCGTCTTGGGGTTACCAAGTTACTTCCTATTTCGCACCCACCTCGCGTTTTGGCTCACCCGATGACCTTCGATATCTCATTGACCGCCTCCATCAAGCCGGGATTGGCGTTTTAGTTGATTGGGTCCCGGCCCACTTCCCCAAAGATGAGTGGGCTCTAGCTCGCTTCGATGGCACCGCACTTTATGAACACCCAGACCCAAGACGTGGCGAGCACCCTGACTGGGGCACGTATGTCTTTAACTTCGGCCGCGGTGAAGTTCGAAACTTTCTGGTTGCTAATGCCCTTTATTGGTTTGAGGAGTTTCACGTCGATGGCCTGCGCGTTGATGCGGTCGCCTCAATGCTTTATCTCGATTATTCACGCAAACCCGGAGAGTGGGAGCCCAACCAATTCGGAGGACGGGAGAACCTTGATGCAGTTGCGTTCCTGCAGGAGGTAAATGCGACCGTATACAAACGGGCACCCGGCGCGATCATGATCGCTGAAGAATCCACGTCCTGGCCTGGAGTCACCCAACCCACTCACTTGGGCGGACTAGGTTTTGGGCTTAAGTGGAATATGGGCTGGATGCATGATGCCCTCGGCTACATTCAACATGAGCCAATCCACCGTCAGTACCATCATGATGAAATGACTTTCGCCATGGTCTACGCGTATAGCGAGCACTTTGTGCTGCCGATATCCCATGATGAAGTTGTTCACGGAAAAGGTTCCTTAGTGGGGCGCATGCCCGGTGACCGCTGGCAGCAATTGGCGAATCTGCGGGCCTTCTTAGCTTTCATGTGGGCGCACCCAGGAAAGAAACTCCTCTTCATGGGTTCGGAGTTTGCGCAGTCAGGTGAGTGGGCGAGCCAGCGCAGCCTTGACTGGTCGCTCTTGCAATTCTCCGAACACGCTGGCATCTTGCGCACAGTTTCGGATCTCAATAACGTCTACCTCGCCACCCCTGCACTTTGGCAACGCGATGACGATCCCGGCGGTTTCGAATGGATCGACGCCGGTGATGCTCAAGGAAATATTTTCACCTGGCTCCGTTGGGATAAGAATGGTCGACCGCTGGCCTGCGCGGCGAACTTCTCCCCCACCCCGCATGAGAACTACCGAATTGGCCTACCCATTAGCGGCCGTTGGATCGAAGTACTGAACACCGACGCAGACGTCTATGGCGGAAGCGGTGTCGGCAATCTTGGTGGGGTAGAAGCCGTTGAGGTGCCATGGCAGGGACGCCCCGCCTCCGCGCAGCTGGTGTTGCCACCATTGGCCGCTATCTATCTGCGCTTTGACCCAGGCCCCGGCTGAGCCCCGAGTTCATCAGACTAGAAAAGCGCGTTGGCTAATGCCGTGCGCGCCGCGGGGACCGCTGGGTCCTCGCCAGCGAGGACGAACAGTTCGAGCAATCGCGCGCGAACCAGCTCACGATCAGGGCCACTGGACGCCCTGACGCAGGCAACGAGCCGATCGAATGCGAGTGTCCAACGCCCAGCGAGTGCATCAAAATCAGCGGTCGCGCACTGCACTCGTACATCAGCGGCTGCGTCCGGCTGATCGGCGATCGCCCGCAGTGCTCCCTCATCTTCACCTTCGGTACGGCGATAAAGGCCCACCGTGGCCAGCCCGGCGATGGCATCACGCTCACTCGGATCAGCATCGAGAATGAGTTGATAGGCCGCCGCCGCGCCATCCCAATCACCGGCTTCGATCGCATTGAATGCCGCATCAAATCTTGGGTCGGTCGCAGGTTCGGTATCTGCTTCCGCAACCGCTGGCTCATCCGGGCGCTGTCCTTGGTCATCGGTCAAGGTGCCGGTCACCCCCTGCTCGGCGGCAACCTTCAACAGTTCATCCAAGATCTGTCTGATCTGCGGCTCGGGATAAGCGCCTTGGAAAAGTGGAACCGGCTGCCCCATGATCACCGCGAAAACCGACGGAATCGACTGCACTTGGAATGCAGCCGCCACCCGCTTCTCAGCGTCAACATCAACTTTGGCGAGGATCCAGCGACCGGCGTACTCAGCGGCCAATTTCTCCAAGATCGGCGACAGCTGCTTGCAGGGCCCACACCACTCGGCCCACAGATCAAGTACCACCGGCACGGTCATCGACCGCTCGATAACCGCCGACTGGAAACTCGCCTCAGTGACGTCGATTACCACCCCGGCCGGTGCATTAGCCACAGCTGCGGCGGCCTGCTGTTGGTTTTGACGCGCCGAAGCGAGCGCGCCGAGATCAATGGCACCGCGGCCAGAAAATGGAGTTGACGTCACCCCCCTATCTTCCACCATGGGGCTCCTTGCCCTGCCCGACCCCCAGCGAGGACACTAAGCGGGTGCATATTTCAGCCAAGGCAGATTATGGGATGCGCGCACTCCTTGAACTCACAGTGTCATACGCCGAGGATCCCAAGCGACTAGTCAAGGGCGAGGCCATCGCCACCGCCCAAGACATCCCGATGAAATTCCTCGAAGGGATTTTGCGGCAGTTACGCCAATACGGAATTGTCGGCAGTCAGCGCGGAGCCGATGGCGGCTACAGGCTTGACCGCGACCCGACTCAAGTCACCATCGCCGATGTGGTTCGCGCACTTGACGGGCCCCTTGCCGCCGTTCGTGGACAACGACCCGAAGATGTTGAGTATGTGGGGGCCGCCGAGCACCTACGCGAAGTGTGGATCGCTGTACGGGCATCAATGCGCCACGTTTTGGAGAACATCACCCTCGCCGATGTGGCCGCCAACAAATTGCCCGCCGAAGTCACAGGGCTGCTTGCCGAGCCTGGTGCCTGGCAGCGTCGCACTAACTAAGTTGCTCCGCGGCCGCATAGGCGTCCATGGCGCCATCAAGCACTGCTTCGCTCAG
>JBIIOU010000127.1:0-6115 GCA_044336815.1 Candidatus Nanopelagicales bacterium
TTGTACCGCATTGGTTTTTGGCCGACCGAAATCGATTCGCTTCCGCATTACGGTATTTCATTAGGAGTCACGGTGATAATTTTCATCTCGGGCTCGGTGGTTTTCCACCGACTCGAAGGCCGCATTTTGAAGGGGAGCTGACTTGGCCCGCCAGCGGTTGGACCCGCAACTGGAATCGATGATTATTTTCGACGGGGTAGGGATAAATATCTCCAAGGGAAAGCGCCGGCAAGGTGGTGGCCGGCGGCACCGACTCCGAAGATTTGCTGGCGAGCAAAGCCGTTCTGGGTCTTGGGTGCTTCGCAGTGTCTCAACTCAGATTGCCGCTGGTGAGTCGGTTGCGGTTTTGGGATTAAAGAACTCCGGACGCACCGAGTTTGTGAGATTGGCCGCCGGCACTTTGATACCGGACGAAGGATCGGTAAGGAGGCGCGAGCCGGTACTGCCGATGGTGGATCTGGGGCGGGCATTTGATCGCGGATTCACCGTTAGGCAAAACATCTATTTGCTTGGGGGCTTGTTGGGAATGACACCCGCACGCGTTGAAGGTGCCTTAAGTCAAATAGTTGAGACCGCTGGTATCACTTCGAATATTGACAAATACATGGGTAGGGCTTCAGCTATGTTCCGTCAGAAATTGGCGTGGACCATCGCGATGTCGACTCAGGCAAAGACGTTTGCGGTTGATGAAATGTTAGTGGTTGGCGATCCTGAATTTCGTGAGCGATGCTTTGAGCAAATCAAGTTACTTAAAGCGGCCGGAACTACTTTCTTGGTAGCAACCGAGGTGCCGCGCAAATTCGAGGGATTTTTCGATCGGGCGATTGTTTTACACGATGGTGGGGTGGTAGCTGACTCATCGTTTGCTGATGGCCTGGCGCTCCTTCGTGAATTGCGCCTCGCGAACTCCATCACCGACACCGCGGAAACGAAATCAGATCCGAAGGCGCGCCCGGAGTCGGAGGACGGCTTCTAGCCCGTAGGGTGGTGGTATGTCGATTGGCCCGGCGGCGACGTCAACTGGCAAGTTTTTGCCGGATGCCCCCGCTATCCCCGCGAACGGGGTCTTACTTCACGTTGGAGTGCATAAAACCGGAACCACTGCGATTCAAGCGGCACTTGCTGATGCGCGAGGTGATCTCGCGAGTAGGGGTGTGCTTTATCCGGGTAAATCACAGGCGCAGCACCGGGCGGCGCTAGCCATATTGCAGCGCACTTGGGGCTGGAACCAGCGCGGCGGCTCGGTAGTTGACCGGTCGCAATTCGATGAACTCGCGAGGCAGGTGGCTAACTCGAACGGTCGGGTTGTTATTAGCAGTGAGTTCTTCTGCGAAGCCGATGCCAGTAAATGTGTCGACGTGATCAGTAACTTAGGTGCAGATCGCGTGCAAGTGCTCGTGACTTTGCGCAATCTTGGGCGCTTACTGCCCTCATCGTGGCAGCAATACCTGAAGTACGGCTTGACTAAAGGGTACGAACCGTGGCTTGAAGATGTTTTCGCAAAATCAGGCACTTCAAATATGTCGCCCACGTTTTGGCGCCGGCACGATCATGGCGCGGTTGTGACTAGATGGGCCGAGGCGGTAGGGCCACAGAATGTCACGATTCTCGTACTCGAAGACGTTGACCGCAGCGCGATGTTTCACACCTTCGCGCAACTGATCGGAGTACCGCCTGAGGTTCTCACTGCACGGATGGACCTAACCTCCAATAGGTCGATGACCGCCTCCGAAGCCGAATTATTGGTGCGGCTCAATGCACGAGTCAAAATGCAAATGCAGTGGACTGAGTATGTGCGCCTTGTCCGCCGTGGAGTTGCGATGGCTTTAGTTGAAGGCCGTGAGCCAGGTGCTGATGAGCCCCGGCTCCATACCCCTGACTGGGCACTTGATGCGGCGATGGCACACGGTGTACAAGATCGGGATGTTATTTCAGCGCTCGGCGTGAAGGTGCTCGGCAATCTCGATGCGCTTAGCGTGCGTGCTAGTTCACCGCCGCGGGTCACCGACCTTGAATCAATACCTATAGACGCCGCAGTGCAAGCCCTAGTGGCGGTAATCAGCGAAGCACATGATGCGCCTAGCACGAAGTCGCTCGCGAAAGCACTAGCGAAGCAGGCCAGGGCCGGCGCTAAATCGCGCTTTTCGCGAAAGCGATCTTCGGCATCGTGACCGCATTGCTCGTACCCGCGGGCGCGAACACTGAAGAGGTGCTTCGTGATGTTGCTCGTAAGTTACGGGCGGCCGGCGACGCACTTGCCCTTATAGCCCCCGATTTAGTTATCGCCCCGGCCGCGCTGGCACCAATCGTTAACGACCCATTCACCGGCACCGCGTTGTTGGTGCAGGCGGTCGATGGGTCTGGCGATACCAGGGTGAGGCACCATCTGGTGAACAGCGTTGGTAGTTCGCATCATCGGGTTACCGCACCTGACCATAAATTCGTCGGAGCTCTAGTGGTTTCGGCTATAGATGCCGAGGTGGTGGCCCACGCGATTGAGTCGATGGCCTCGGCTGTATCCAGTGGCGCACTGGGCTTGAAGTCCGAGTTAGAAATTGATCCTGTGCAACTTATCGCTGTTGCCATAGTGCGAAGTGGAGTTAGCTGCAGAGCTGTCGAGTTGGTGAATGTGCCGTGGTTTCGGAGCCCAGCAAATCTGGCTGCTGCTGAGCAGGCGGTGGCGGCGGTCAGCGATGAACGCATCGCACAACTTCAGGCTAACCGGGTCGACGACGGCTTCTACTCGACTTTCGTGGTTCGTAAACTCTCGAAGCCAATTACCCGCCTAGCTATTCGACTGGGCCTTAGTCCAAATCTGATAACTGTTATTTCACTTTTGGTAGGGCTCGGCGCGGCAGCGTGTTTTGCGCTCGGCTATCGGTTGCCGGTTGTTATTGGGGCGGTGCTGCTTCAACTCAGCCTGATAATTGACTGCGTTGATGGAGAAGTTGCGCGAGCAACCCGCAAGTTCTCAACCCTCGGTGCTTGGCTCGATGCATCAACTGATCGGGTGAAGGAGTATTTGGCGTACGCGGGGCTTGCGGCCGGTGCGATGGTGCTGGGCAGTGACATGTGGCCGGTTGCACTAATTTTGCTAGTGTTCCAAACCACCAGGCATATGACCGACTATGACTTCTCGCGCGTGCAGCGGCTGCGTGAAACGAATGTCGAGCCACGCGATGTTGCTGATCCTGATGATGGTGCTGCAGGCGGCGCCGGTGGGTGGACAACAGGTGATCTGTCGATAAGTAGTGCGATGGAGCTGTCGGCCCGGATGAATCGGCGTTCAGCAATTCGATGGTTCAAGCGGGCAATTCACCTGCCGATTGGGGAACGGTGGCTGATTATCAGTGTGGTTGCCGCGCTATTTGGCCCGCGGTGGGCGTTGGTGGTGCTGTTGACAGGTGTTTTATTGGCGCTTTTGTATGTCACAACCGGCCGGATCTTACGTACCGCCACCTGGCATGGTTTGGCGCCGGCAGCCGCAGGAGTGTTACTGGCTCGGCAATTTGACGGCGGCCCTATCGCGGCGCTTTTTGCGCGAGCTTTGCCGGCGGCAACCCGGGAACGAATTTGGTTGATGCCATCAGCATGGGTGATCCCGGCGCTACTGCGCCTAGTTGAACTTGGCTTGGTCGCCGTATTGGCTTTGGTTTGGCAGCAAAGTTTGGTGGTGGTGGCATTTTGGTGGGTGGCGGTGTTCACTTTTCATCACTATGACGTGCTCTATCGAGCACTGCAAGGCTATGCAATGCCAAAATGGCTTACCTGGCTGGGTTTAGGGTGGGATGGGCGCACTATTTTGCTGTTGTGTGCATGCGGCTTGGGCGCGTCCGTCTTTGAGTTCACGTTGAGTACCGGTGCGGGAGTGGGAGCATTGCTATTCGTGGTCATAGCCTCAGCGCAGTGGCTAGTGACCCAGCGGCAAGCCATCAGTAATCCGGCCCCCCTAATTCCGGCCCCGCTAAATCCGGCAGAACGCACCGGGAAGGACGGTACCTAGTGATTGAGCGTCCAGCGCGTCCTACCGTGGCGGAGGTTCGTGAGGTTGGTCAACCGCCATCGGTTCGGGGCCGGGCTAATTCGGAGCATTGGGTTGCAGATGTGTATTTGCGCGCGATCTCGCCTTATCTGACACGAGTGTTACTTCGCACTTCGATCAGCGCAAATCAAGTGACGTGGCTGATGATCGCCTCAGGAGTTTCAGCGGCACTCGCCCTCTTGATCCCGGGGCTGCCGGGAGCGGTGCTTGCGGTATTTCTCGGGCAGTTGCAGATGCTCTGGGATTGCTGTGATGGTGAAGTCGCACGATGGCGCCAGACTTCCTCGCCCAAAGGAGTGTTCCTTGATCGAGTTGGTCATTACACCACTGAGGGGTTAATCCCGATCGCATTGGGATTGCGGGCGGCTGGCTTCCCAAACCCGGGATGGCTTGACAGCATTTGGCCGCTACTTGGTGCCCTGCTTGCAGTGATAATTCTTTATAACAAAGCACTAAATGACATGGTTCATGTCTCGCGTGCCTACAACAACATGCCGCGACTGGAAGACAAGGCGACAGTTGGTGTTCCGCAATCAAGTGGCCTACGGAGTTTGCGATCTATGGTGCGGTTTTTCCCGTTCCAGCGCGCATATCACTCGGTGGAGTTGACTATCTTGGCCTTGATTGCAGCCGTTGTTGATACGTTCGCGGGCGGACTTGGCGGTACTCGAGTACTTGTTTCCTTGCTGGTTGTTTTGGGCGTCGTAACCGTAGTTGGTCATCTCCTTTCGATCCTGTCATCGAGCAAGCTGAAGTGACACCTTGACGAATAATCCCCTTGAACCAGCGCATTTCGCAGTAGTGATACTGACGATGGGCCAGCGGCCCGCGGATTTGCGCCGTGCCATTGACTCAGTGCTAGCCCAGCATGATGTCAACGTGGATGTGGTCGTAGTCGGTAACGGCTGGCAACCGGTTGATCTACCTGCTGGCGTAAAGGCACTCCACCTTCGAGAGAATTTGGGTATCCCAGCCGGCCGCAACGCGGGTGTACCACTGGTATCTGGTGAGCTGCTGTTCTTCCTTGACGATGACGCATCGCTGCCAGACGAACTATTCCTGCGAACCGTGGCTGATCGTTTTGCCAATGATCCGAAACTGGGGCTAATTCAGCCGCGGGTTGTTGACCCAACGGGTTTGCCCGCCCCGCGCCGCTGGGTCCCAAGGCTTCGTGTTGGGGATCCGGGTGAGCCAAGTGCAGCGACCGCACTTTGGGAGGGTGCAGTCGCCATCAGACGACCGCTTTTCTCGGCAATCGGTGGTTGGCCAGCTGAGTTCTTCTACGCCCATGAAGGCATTGACGTGGTCTGGCGAGTTTGGGATGAGGGTTTCGTGCCTTGGTATGCGGCGGATTTAATTGTTAACCACCCGGTAATTGATCCGGCTCGCCACGATGTCTATTACCGAATGAACGCGCGTAACCGCGTGTGGTTAGCGCGGCGCAATCTCCCGGTGGTGCTTGAGCCGTTGTATGTCGGCACCTGGGTTGGTTTGACATTGGCCCGAGTACATGACCGGTCGGCTCTTAAGGCTTGGTTTCAAGGTTTGGGCGAAGGTATGCGCATTAAGCCGGCGGGGCGCCGTGCGATGAAGTGGAGCACGGTCTGGGCGATGACTAAAGCTGGGCGACCCCCAGTTATCTAAAGCATCGTTGAGCGGGGAGATGGGCCGGTTAGCTACTGAGCACAGAAGTTTTCGTCCCCGGTGTTGATGTTGGCGGTTTTGTCTTCAGCGAGATCGGTGACTTCTACCGGTGTGACGGCGGTAAAATCACTGCCAATAATCAAGGTCATTGTTTGGCCAGATTTCTTGACCGGCTCACCTGTTGCATCGGCGGCGGCGATCAAAGTCTTTGCTGAGACGTCCCAGCGCGGGTCATATTGCGCTGTGGTGGTTGCCACTGTACTTGTGTCAGCGTTACCAACGTCACCAATCCTGAACCCTTCGTCACTTAATTGCTTGGCGACCTTCTTCGCCAAGCCTTTAGTGGCCGTACCATTTAACACATTGACTCGAATCATTTCTGGTTGAACTCTCAGCAGAGTTTCGCCGGTGCCACCGCTCGGGGGCCAT
>JBIIOU010000128.1:0-6097 GCA_044336815.1 Candidatus Nanopelagicales bacterium
ACGACATCGGTCCAACCGGCTTCAGCCAGGTGATAGGCCACCGAACAGCCGATCACCCCGCCACCGACTATGACCACCTGAGCCCGGCCGGGTAGCTGGGCCTTCGACGGGGCTGCTGAGGTCATATCTGAGGATGGCATAAGTCGGGTCACTTGTGCACGCGGGTATGGATATCGCCGTGGAGGTGGCGAAGTTAGAGTTGTCACATGGCCCTTATCGAATCCATCATCGCCCGCGAAATCCTCGACTCCCGTGGTAATCCCACGGTCGAAGTTGAAATCCTGTTAGACGACGACACCGTGGCTCGGGCCGCCGTGCCCTCTGGCGCATCAACCGGCGCTTTCGAGGCCGCAGAACTACGCGATGGTGATGCCCGTTACGGCGGTAAAGGGGTGATGCAGGCCGTCGGCAATGTCGAGGACGAAATTGCACCTGAGCTTTTGGGTCTTGAGGCCACCGATCAACGCTTGATTGATCAGGTCATGATTGACCTTGACGGCACGCCCAATAAGGCGCGCCTGGGCGCTAATGCGATCTTGGGTGTTTCACTCGCTGTCGCGAAGGCTGCCGCGATCTCGGCGGGCTTACCGCTATTTCGTTATCTAGGTGGCCCCAACGCTCATGTTCTCCCGGTACCGATGATGAATATCTTGAACGGTGGCGCCCATGCCGATACCGGTGTCGATGTCCAAGAGTTCATGATCGCCCCGATAGGCGCATCCACATTTGGTGAGGCGCTACGTCAAGGCACCGAGGTCTACCACGCACTTAAGTCGGTACTCAAGCAACAGGGTTACGCAACCGGTCTCGGCGATGAAGGTGGATTCGCGCCTGATCTACCGAGCAATCGGGCGGCCCTCGAGCTCATCGTTACCGCGGTTGAAGCAACCGGTCTGAAGCTCGGCACCGACATCGCTTTGGCCCTTGATGTTGCGGCCACCGAGTTCCACAAAAACGGTGAGTACTCGTTCGAGGGTACGGCGCGGTCGGCGCAGTGGTTAACGGCTTATTACGAGACGTTGCTCAGTGACTTCCCGATTGTTTCTATTGAAGACCCGTTGTCTGAGGATGATTGGGCCGGCTGGATTCACTTAACTGAGTCGATCGGTTCGCGGGTTCAAGTGGTCGGTGATGATCTGTTCGTCACCAATCCCACGCGCCTGCAACGTGGTATCGACGAAGATGCCGCGAATGCGCTGCTCGTCAAGGTAAATCAGATCGGCTCACTAACGGAGACCCTTGACGCGGTTTCACTAGCGCATCGTGCGGGCTTTAGTTGCATGATGAGCCATCGCTCCGGTGAGACCGAAGACACCACGATCGCCGACCTGGCGGTGGCAACGGACTGCGGTCAGATCAAGACCGGTGCCCCGGCTCGATCTGAGCGGGTCGCCAAGTACAACCAGTTACTGCGGATCGAAGAAGAACTAGATGATGCGGCCCGTTATGCGGGAGCCGGGGCTTTCCCGCGTTTCGTCCGCTGATTCCTCTGTGACTCGTGGGACTATCGGGGCGTGAGTTCCGGAAGTCAACTACTGGCACCAAAGCAGCGCGGCTCCCTAACTGGGCGGGCCGCGGTTTTGGCACTGGTGTTTGGGCTCTTGGTGCTGACCTTGGCCGTGCCGGTGCGGTCATGGTTCGCCCAGCGGGCTGAGATTTCTGGCCTTGAAGCCAATGTCGCCTCCGCCCGAGAGCGGGTGGCGGAGCTGCAAATACTCCAAGAACGCTGGACTGATCCGGCTTTTGTCGTGGCTGAAGCCCGCCGACGCCTGCACTTTGTAATGCCGGGTGAGGTTGGTTACACCACGATTGGCGCTGATGGACTACCTGCCGAGGCGGCATTGGTAGGGGTAAGCGCCGGCACTTGGTACGACAAAATCTGGTCCGCGGTCGAGCAAGCCGATCAATTGGCACCCGCCACCGCTCGTACCCAGTAACTGGTTGAAGTAGCCGAATTCCCGAATATCGGGCCCCGAGTCGGTGATGTTCGCGGTTGGCGTACGCGAAACCCGAATGATCCCTCATAGAAGTACGTTGTACTCGACATGATGGGTCAGGGATCTGCGGTTACCATGGAGACCTGGACAATTAGTTGCTGACTGATGCACGAATACACAGATGGAGTGTGAGCGATGTTCGAGAGGTTTACCGACCGGGCGCGACGAGTAGTTGTGCTTGCTCAAGAAGAAGCCCGAATGTTGAACCACAACTACATCGGCACCGAGCACATCCTGCTCGGCCTGATCCACGAGGGCGAAGGCGTCGCAGCCAAAGCCCTCGAAAGTCTTGGCATCTCCTTGGAGGCGGTACGCCAACAGGTTGAAGAAATCATCGGACAGGGCCAGCAGGCACCGAGCGGGCATATTCCATTTACCCCACGTGCCAAGAAAGTCCTCGAACTCTCGCTCCGTGAAGCACTGCAACTTGGGCACAACTACATCGGCACCGAGCACATCCTGCTCGGCCTGATTCGTGAAGGTGAAGGCGTCGCTGCGCAGGTGCTCGTTAAGTTGGGCGCCGATCTCAACCGAGTGCGCCAGCAGGTAATCCAGTTGCTGAGTGGCTACCAAGGTAAGGAGCCCGCATCCACGGGTGGACCCGCTGAAGGTACGCCGTCGACTTCACTTGTTCTCGATCAGTTTGGCCGCAACCTGACCGCGGCAGCTCGCGAGGGCAAGCTTGATCCAGTAATTGGTCGCGATAAAGAAATTGAGCGCGTGATGCAGGTGTTATCGCGCCGCACCAAGAACAATCCGGTGCTGATCGGTGAGCCCGGTGTTGGCAAGACTGCCATCGTCGAAGGCTTGGCCCAGAACATCATCAAGGGTGAGGTCCCCGAGACTTTGGTCGATAAGCAGATTTACACCCTTGACCTAGGCGCACTTGTTGCCGGCTCGCGTTACCGCGGTGATTTCGAAGAGCGCCTGAAGAAGGTACTCAAGGAAATTCGTACCCGCGGCGACATCATCTTGTTTATTGACGAAATGCACACTCTCGTGGGCGCTGGCGCCGCGGAAGGCGCAATTGATGCCGCAAGCATCCTGAAGCCGATGCTCGCCCGTGGTGAACTGCAGACAATCGGTGCGACAACCCTTGATGAATACCGCAAGCATGTTGAAAAGGATGCTGCGCTTGAGCGTCGCTTTGCACCCATCAAGGTTGAAGCTCCTGATGTTCCACACACCGTTGAGATTCTGCGCGGCCTGCGCGATCGCTACGAGTCACATCACCGAGTTTCAATAACCGATGGCGCACTCGAGGCAGCAGCGCGCCTATCGGATCGCTACATCTCTGATCGGCAACTCCCAGACAAGGCGATCGACCTCATTGACGAAGCCGGCTCCCGACTTCGAATCCGACGCATGACGGCCCCGCCGGATCTGCGCGCCTTCGATGACCGTATTGCCGATGTTCGCAAGGAGAAAGAATCAGCGATTGACGGCCAAGACTTCGAAAAGGCCGCCGCATTACGTGATGACGAGAAGAATTTGCTCGCCGAGAAAGCCACCCGTGAGCGCGAGTGGAAAGCCGGCGACATGGATGTCGTTGCTGAAGTCGATGAGCGATTAATTGGTGAGGTTCTTGCACTAATGACCGGTATCCCGGTCACTGACCTGACAGAGGATGACATTGCGCGGTTGCTGCGAATGGAAGATGAACTCCATAAGCGCATCGTGGGTCAAGAGCAGGCTGTTATTGCGCTGTCAAAGGCGATTCGCCGCACGCGGGCTGGCTTGAAGGACCCGAAGCGTCCGTCAGGTTCGTTCATCTTTGCTGGGCCATCCGGTGTCGGCAAAACCGAACTCAGCAAGACCCTCGCGGAGTTCTTGTTCGGTAACGCTGATGCGCTAATCGCACTCGATATGAGCGAGTATTCAGAACGCCACACCGCCTCACGGTTATTTGGCTCGCCTCCCGGCTACGTCGGATACGAAGAGGGCGGTCAACTTACCGAGAAGGTGCGCCGCAAGCCTTTCTCCGTGGTGCTGTTCGATGAAATCGAAAAGGCCCATCCGGATATCTTCAACACCTTGTTGCAGGTTCTCGAAGAAGGTCGTTTGACCGATGCGCAGGGCCGCGTGATCGACTTCAAAAACACGGTCATCATCATGACTACCAACTTAGGTAGCCGCGATGTGTCAAAGGGCGTCCTGCTTGGCTTTGCGCCAGAGAATGACGACGAAAGCGCTTATGAGCGGATGAAGGCGAAGGTGCAGCAAGAACTCAAGCAGCACTTCCGCCCGGAGTTCTTGAACCGCATTGACGACACCATCGTGTTCCATCAGCTAACCCAAGATGAAATCGTCAATATCGTAGATCTCATGATCGCCGCATTGGATCTGCGCCTGCAGGACATGAACATGGGCATCGAGTTGACACTTGGCGCTAAAGCATTGCTCGCAGAGCGTGGATATGACCCGGTCATGGGTGCCCGCCCGCTGCGTCGCACTATTCAGCGTGACCTTGAAGATCCGATGAGTGAGAAGATGCTCTTCGGTGACATACCGCAGGGGTCAATAGTGGTCGTCGATGTCATAGGTGAGGGCGACGAACGGGAGTTTACGTTTACGGCAACTCCGAAGACCGAATTGCCCGACTCCCCACCGATTGAGGCAGCCGGAACCATCGCGGAATAATCAGTAACGAGTACCGGTACCGGAAGGAGGGGCCACAATTATGAGCGGGCCCCTAATTCCGGGTATCCGAGAGTTTGATGCGCCCCGGAAACGTAATCCGATAATCCTTTGGTGGCTGCTGGGGTTTATTATTTTCTCTGGGGTTGCCGTTCTTGGTCTAGGGGTGTTTGCGGCGGCTGGCCCACTTCGCCAACTTGGCTTGGTGACCGAAAATTTAGAGCCGTTGGCTTTTCGGCCCACGATTGTCGACACGGTAGTGCAAATATCGGTTGCCTTACCCGCTGAAGGCCTCTGCGCCGATGATGTGGTCGATATCGCACAGTCTGAGGATGCAGTTGCGGTGTATGTGGGTGCATCGGTGACGTCACCTCGCAATATCAGTTGCCCGGCGGTCGGCCTCAGCGCCTCTCAGGTTTGGGTCGATGTGCAACTACTAGGCCCACTAGCGAAGCGTCAGGTGATTAGAGCTAATGATGGCCAGGTGCTGTCGCGGGAGAGCTCAACCGGCCTAGGCTGAAGGTGCTCCTTGGTGGATTAACGCACCGTGAAACTTCCGGTTTTGATTGAGGATTAATCGGTGGCGTGCAATGCGGTGTTTAGCCCGCCCCAGGTGCCGGTGCGCATGACAACTTCGATTGCACCGCTTTGGGAGTTACGTCGAAACAGTAGGTTATCGGCTCCAGACACTTCACTAGCTTTTGCGACACTGCCGTCCGGCAAGGTGACTTTGGAGCCGGCGGTTACGTAAAGGCCAGCTTCGACAACACAATTCGCTCCCAAGGACAAGCCGACTCCTGCGTTAGCACCGATCAAGCAGCCCTTGCCAATGCTGACAACTTCCTTGCCTCCGCCAGACAAAGTGCCCATGATTGAGGCCCCGCCACCGATGTCAGAGCCGTCATCGACGACCACGCCTGCCGAGATGCGGCCCTCGACCATAGAGGTGCCCAAAGTGCCGGCATTGAAATTGACGAACCCCTCGTGCATGACCACGGTGCCCGATGCCAAGTGGGCACCTAGGCGAACCCGATCGGCGTCGGCGATGCGCACGCCACTTGGTACTACGTAATCGACCATCCGCGGGAACCGGTCGACTCCGTAGACGGTTAGGTGATGGCCTTTTGACCGAGCGCGAAGGCGCACCTCGGTGAGTCGATCAAGGGGCACGGGGCCAGAATCGGTCCAGGCAACGATTGGAAGCAACCCGAATATCCCGTCAAGGTTTATGGTGCGCGGCTTCACGATGCGGTGCGAGAGCAGGTGTAGTCGTAGGTAGGCATCGGCGGTGTCGAGTGGTGGCGCTGCCAAATCGGCGATAGTTGTGGAAATGCTGCGGACCTGAGCTCCGATGGTTTCGGTTGAGTTGATGCCGCTACTGATATCAGGGACATCCTTTGGGATGGCACCGAGTGTCGGGGCCGGATACCAGACGTCCAGTACAACATCGCCAGCTACCGTCG
>JBIIOU010000129.1:0-6033 GCA_044336815.1 Candidatus Nanopelagicales bacterium
CGATACCGCAAGCAAGCATCAAAACGTAGCCGAGCAGCACCAGCCACCCCGACTTATCCGAGTCGTGCACCCTGCGAACCATCACCGAAATCCCCGGCAGCAAAGTGATAAGGCCCCAGATTAGGGACAGGACGCCAACACCGGGATTATCAAACGGAACCACTGTTCCGCCGATATTCATTTCCTGGGTTGAAGCGCCCAATTGTAGACCCGTGGCACTATCTATGAAGTAAAAGATCGCGCCAAAGATGTAGACAAAGAGAAAGAACCACCAGAACTCGGAGCGACTAGCGCGCCCGCTGAAAGTGACATACTTCTTGAAGCAGGTTGAAATAGCTTGTCTGTAACTCATTTGCGCTCCTTGGATTGTCGCCCCTCCTCAGGAGCGTTCACCCACATTGTGGCGGAAACTCAGCCAAATGTTGCCAACTTAGGAAGTTTTTTCACCATAAGTGTTGGGTCCGGGGGTACCCCCCATGACCCAAAGGACCAAAAGTGCGATATTTCCACAAGGCACCAAGGTCAGCAATTGCAGCCAACCCGACATGCCGCGGTCATGCAGGCGGCGGCAGCCAACGGCGTAGGTCGGCACCAGTAACGCAATTCCCACCAGGATTGCCAAGACGTAGAAAATTCCGCCAATAACTACGAGTGGGCCATTTACCTGACCACCTGAATTGCCTGTGCCGGCGGCGATTATGAAGGCGACACCGATTAGTGCCACCACACCTGTAACCAGGCTCTGGAACAGCATCCACCACCAAAACTCCGAACGCTTCGCCCGTCCTTCGAAGGTTGCATACTTCTGAAAGCAAGTGCGGACCGCAGTTGCGAAAGACATTGCATCTCCTTCTGAGGACGGGCTAAGTTGCCGTTCGTTAAGCGACGATGACTTCGAGTGTTACTACTGCAACAACATCAGGGTGGAGCTGCACTCGGGCACTGTGCTTGCCGACGGTCTTGATCGCCTTGGGGATCTCGACCTTGCGCTTTTCGAGCACCACGCCACTTGAAATTTTGACAGCAGCGACGACGTCAGCGGTAGTAACCGAGCCGAATAGCCGGCCCGTCTCGCCTGCACGTGAAGTGAGAACAACTGTGAGTGCCTCAAGTTGCTTCTTGACTTCGTTGGCGTGGTCAAGTCCCCGGATCTCGCGCACCTTGCGGGCGCGCTTAATCTGAATTACCTGCTTTTCGCCGCCTTTTGTCCAGCCAATTGCTAGACCACGAGGCATCAGGTAGTTGCGGCCGTAACCGTCTTTGACGGTCACAATGTCGCCGGCCCCACCAAGGCCCGTAACTTCTTCAGTAAGAATGAGTTTCATAATCAATCAACCTATCGGGAAGTTGGGATGTAGGGAAGGAGTGCCATTTCGCGGGCGTTCTTGACAGCGGTTGCCACCGCGCGCTGCTGTTGAACAGTCAGGCCAGTGACGCGACGTGCACGAATCTTGCCGCGATCAGAAACGAACTTGCGGAGCAAGTTGACGTCCTTGTAATCAACAACCTTTACGTCTGGCTTAAGAAGTGGTGTTACCTTCTTCAACGGAATCTTGTCGCTTGCGCGCATCGGGCGCCGCTTGGTGTCTTTTTCTCTGTCTCGTCCCATGATTGGGTCGCTCCTTAGTTATTGAGTCTGTGAGTGTGTGAGTGAAGTGTTAGAACGGAGGCTCATCAAAAGCTGCGCCGCCGGCGCCGCCGGTAGCCCACGGGTCTTCTGTTGGTGCGCTACCGCCACTGTTACCACCGGTGTTTTCACCGGGTGCCCCGCCTTGACGCGCGACGCGATTGACCTTGGCCGTTGCGAATCGCAGCGCCGGGCCGACGTCTTCTACCTCGAGTTCCATGACTTGGCGTTTTTCGCCCTCACGGGTTTCGTATGAACGCTGCCGCAGCCGACCAGAAACTATGACGTGAGTGCCTTTGGTCAGAGATTCAGCAACGTTCTCGGCATACTGACGCCACACACTGCAACGCATGTAAACGGCCTCGCCGTCTTTCCATTCGTTGGTGGTCTTGTCGAGAGTACGTGAGTTAGAGGCGACGGTGAATGAAGCAACTGCTGCACCACTAGGGGTGAAGCGCAACTCCGGGTCATTGGTCAAGCGACCAATTACCGTCACGGTGATATCGCCGGCGGCCATTACTTAGCTTCTTCTCTTACGTCTTCTGGGCGCATGACCTTGGTGCGCATCACGGCCTCGTTCAGACCCAGTTGACGGTCTAGTTCAGCAACAGCAGCCGGGGTCGCGGTTAGGTTGATGACCGCGTAGATGCCTTCGGTCTTCTTGTTGATTTCATAGGCCAACCGACGGCGTCCCCAGATATCAACTTTCTGGACACTGCCGCCGTCACCCTTGACCACATTTAAAAAAGTGTCAAGGCTCGGGGCAATTGTCTTTTCTTCCAGATCAGGGTCCAAAATGACCATGACTTCATAACGACGCATAGACAACCCACCTCCTTCGGACTAAACGGTCACGGTCGATCCGTGACAGGAGGGTTTCTGCGTGCCTGCGGTTCGACGAAAAACCACTTCGCCAGGTTGCAGGGCTCCGCAAGATTAGCGGGGTTGAGGGTGAAACCAGAAATCGGGGCTATCCACAGGCCCGCAACGGTTGGGAAACATTGCGATACCGTAATTGGTACCAAATACGGTACCGTTTGCCTATGGCCATGAATCTTCGACTCCCCGACGAACTCGCCGAGCGCCTTCGGGCCCTAGCTGAAGAGACCGGTCGCAGCCAGCAGGTTCTGGTTCGCACCGCTGTTGAGCAATTTCTAGGCCAGCAAGAACTCAAGCACTTGAACCCATGGCTTCGCGCTCACGTGAAATCACCAATAGGAGACCATCGGCCCTTACTCGACTCTCAACAAATTGAGCGGGCACCGAAATCTGGGCTTTCCTATTTGTTGCGATTAGGCAGAGATGCCCAGTGACAGCAATCATTTACTGCGATTCCAGTGCCCTCATAAAGCGCACCGGAGAGGAAATCGACAGCGAGGAGGTTACCTCCCTGATAGCTAGCTTCGCAGAGGACGGCTCGACCTTGATTACATCTGAACTTGCGCGCGTGGAAATTCGACGGGCATTCATACGAGATAGCGCTTTGACTGGTCGCACGGTGCCTGTGGATGAGCAGTTGCTCTCAACCCTAGGTGGAATCATGCTCGTCGACCTCGATGCGGATGTGCTTATTGTTGCTAGCCAGATCGAAGTCATCCACCTTGGCACACTCGATGCCATTCACCTTGCCACCGCACTTCTCAGCGGCGCGCACGTCCTAGTGACCCGTGACGCGCAACTTGTACGCGCCTGTCAAGAGGTCGGGCTGGTCGTCGCCTGAAATTTCGACAGCTTGATCGGTCTTTGCCCCCCAAGGTTCGCGCCGTAGGCTTACCCCATGCGGGGGGCACTATGCGAATAGCAACATGGAACGTGAATTCTGTGACCGCGCGTCTGCCCAGAGTCCTCGAGTGGTTGGCGGCAAACAAGCCTGATGTGGTGGCGCTGCAAGAACTCAAGTGCACCGACGCCGCTTTCCCGCTGCAGCCGATCCAGGATTTGGGTTACGAAGTTGCCTCCCATGGCACCGGCCGCTGGAACGGGGTCGCCTTGCTAAGCCGAGTGGGACTTGTTGACATAACCCGCGGCCTCGTCGACCAACCACAATATGAAGGTGCGGACGAACCACGGGCAATTGGCGCCACTTGCGGTGGGGTGCGCATCTGGAGTGTGTACGTGCCTAACGGGCGTGAGCCTGGGCATGACCATTACAACTACAAACTCAGTTGGTTTGCAGCGTTGCAAGAAACAATTGCGAAGGAATTAGCTGCAGCACCAAATCTCCCACTTGCGATAATTGGCGACTACAACGTGGCACCCACCGATGAGGACGTCTGGGATATCACCCAATTCACCGACAGCACACATGTAACAGAACTTGAGCGCGAAGCGCTCACTAAGTTGCGTTCAGTTGGTTTAGTTGAAGTTATGCCCCGCTCATTAAAGGGCTACCCGTATACCTTCTGGGATTACCGCCAGGCCGCGTTTGGTCGCGGCTGGGGTATGCGCATCGATCTCGTCTACTCGAACGAACAATTCGCCACCCTCGTAACTGACGCCTATATCGATCGCGAAGAACGTAAAGGAAAAGGCTCATCAGATCATGCGCCGGTCGTTGTTGATCTGGATCTTGGTTAATTGATGACACTTACTGTCCGCACAATAACCTCAAATCAACATCGGGAATGGATTACGTCAAGACCGTCAGTTTCATTTCTACAGCTTCCCGAATGGGGTGCGATAAAGGTTGGCTGGACTTCAGAATCCCTTGGTTGGTTCGATGGGGCGAGACTTGTTGGCGCGGGTTTAGTTTTATATCGCTCTGTCCCGAAAATTAAGGCACGTAGTCTCGCCTATATTCCCGAAGGCCCCGACATTGATTGGCTACGCGAAAGACTGCCAGGAGCCACCTTGGATGACTGGCTTAATCCGTTGCTCGCGCACTGCAAAGCACGTGGTGCCTTTCAATTAAAGATGGGGCCGGCCCTTGCAACGAGGCGCTGGGAAACTGCAACCATCAAGGCGGCAATTGCCGAGCGTGCTGATGGTACAAAGAACCCTCCGGCTCGAATCAGTGATCTACTTGCCGACTGGCACTCCACCAAGGCCATGCAAGTTGTTGAACGACTGCAGTCACGGGGTTGGGTGCAAGAAGGTGGCGACGAAGCTGGGTTCGGTGACGTACAACCCCGTTACGTATTCCAACTCAACCTGGCCAACCGTTCAATCGGAGATATTTTTGGCAGCTTCAACCAACTGTGGCGCCGTAATATTCGTAAGTCTGAGAAGGCCGGTGTAGAGGTAACTCAGGGTGGTTTCGCAGATCTAGCCGCATTCCACTCCATCTACGTCGAAACCGCTCAGCGTGATCAGTTCACACCACGCTCGCTTGCCTACTTCGAAAGGATGTGGCAGCAGCTAAACGACGTTGAGCCTGGCCGCCTATCACTGTACTTAGCAAGCCACGAAGGCCACTTCGCAGCAGCAACGTTGTTGATTCGTGTTGGCACTCACGCTTGGTATTCCTATGGCGCCTCAACAACAGCTGACCGTGAGGTGCGCCCATCAAATGCGCTGCAGTGGCGCATGATCACCGACGCACACAAAGCTGGCTGCGAGGTATTTGATCTGCGAGGGATTTCCGACACTTTAAATCCCGAGTATCACCTATTTGGCTTGGTGCAATTCAAGTTGGGCACCGGCGGCTTTGCGCAGGAGTATGTTGGTGAATGGGATTACGTCCTGCGCACCTCTTGGGCCAAGGGCTATCGCGCATATCAAAGCCGGCGCGGGTAAGGGGAACACGTGTCTTACACCCTAAACGTTGACGCACTTAATTGGCGCGGGCATCTCGCCGCCGTGAACGAAGCCATGAAACGCACTACCGGAGCGAGTGTCGTCGGTGTGATCAAGGGCAATGGCTACGGCTTTGGTCAATCCATCCTTGCCCGCGAATCTAACCGCTTAGGTCTTGACACTGTCGCGGTCGGTACGGTTTTTGAGATCGACGACGTACTCACTTCATTCCACGGTGACGTTGTCGTGCTCGAGCCCTTTGAGCCACGCGATACGGCAGCGGCGGCAGCCTGGGGGGTAGCTAGGCAGCGACATGATGCATCACGTCTTGTTTGCACCGTGGCAAGTGAGCCAGCGCTAAGGGCTTTAATTGAAGGCCCCGGCTCAGCGCGGGTGCTGCTGGAGGCGCAGACTTCAATGCATCGGTTCGGTTTCGGTGAATCAGATTTGCTCCGTCTACTTGCTGACCCAGCAGTTCGCGGTTCACTTTCTAGTGGTCATGTTCAAGTTCTTGGTTTGTCACTTCACCTACCAATTTCACAACCCGCCGATGAAGTCAGTATCCAAGGCGTCGCTAGCGGCACCGCGCGGGTACGCGAAGTCACCCGATGGGCTGGTCTCTGGCAAGCCGAGACCGCGGTTTGGAGTGGCTCCCACGCCCCGGCCAGCAC
>JBIIOU010000130.1:0-6001 GCA_044336815.1 Candidatus Nanopelagicales bacterium
GCTGTCTCGTCAACTCCAAGTACAGCCGGCGCAGCGACTGCAGCGGCGGGGGAGCCTGATGTGTTGCTAGATGCGCAGTCGCTAACGGTGCTTGACCAGCCGGTGCGGTATCCGAAGAAAAAGGCTGCAGAAATCTCGAGTTCGATCCTGGCCCTTGATCCAGGGCAAGAGACTGGGTGGCATAAATACCGAACACCTATATATGCCTACATTCTTGAAGGCACATTGACCATTGAATATGACGCTGGCGTAACGAAGGAGTTTGCGGCGGGTACGGCCCTTGTGGATGCGATGAACGTGTGGCTTAACGGCACCAATAAGACGGATGCACCCGTCCGGGTTTTAGTGGTAAATATGGGCGCGGCCGGCATCGCAAACAGCATCCAAAGGCCCTAATCGCAAAAACCGGCCAGCTAGGGGATTGCGCAATTACCTCAAGCCCTTTAGCCTGCACGAGTGATTGTCACGGCGGGGCTACTGGGAACTCAAGGCGCGAGGAGAGTTCTACTCCTCATCATGTGCGCTGTAGCACTGGCTTGGGTGGCTTTGGCAATCATCCCGATGAGCCACAGTCAATTGGGCTTCGTGCTGATGTGGACTTTAATGTCGTTGGCGATGATGATTCCGACCGTCCTGCGTCCAATGCTGCGAATTGCTGGTGGATCGGCGATGCGGGCATGGAGTTTCGTGGTCGGTTACCTGACTATTTGGATCGCGATGGCGGTGCCGGCAATCATTCTTGTGAATGCTGTCCCATGGTCTGGCCTGCTCATTTCTTTCGGGTGGATCGTCGTCGGCCTTTACCAACTAACGCCGTGGACCCAAACGGCGCTGCGCCGATGCCGGTCGATGCAGGCAAGTGACCCGGCATTTCAGTTGGGAATCAAGGAAGGAGTTGCCTGCGCAAGTGCCTGTTTCCCGCTGATGGTGATTGGTGTGGTCACGATCGCCGGTATGCAGCCAGTACTTTCCTTGCTTTCAATGGTTGCTCTCGCCGCATTTATGATCTGGGAGAAATCACCACGAGTTGGTTCAGTAGCGCTTCGTGCCAGTGGCATTGCCGTGATACTTGTCGCTAGCACCGTGTTGGTCCTCGGTGGCGCAGAAACCGGGCACGTGCACAAAATGAGTGCGCCTAGTTCATGGGTTGAGTGACTTAGGCTTCATTCCATTTTGAAGTCAAGATCATCCCCTGATGCGACATCGGCGATCTCGATAAGTTCTACATCGCTGCGTCCCTGTAGATAGGAGCGAGCTCCTTGATCGCCATGTGCGCTGGCGATAATTTCGGGCCAGTGTTCGCGGCTGAACTTCACCGGGTGCCCCCTTTCGCCTTGAAAAGTTGCCGCGGCTACGCCAGAACTTGAGGAGACAACGCGAGCGCACCCAAGTGCGGTGAGTCCTGGTAGGTCAACCAAGGTGACGAGCACACTTGGTGCCGGTGTGGTGAGCAAATACCCAAGCCCTGCACGCAGTGAGGAGCCCATTCCGGCTGCCCACTCTTTGTTTACGACAGTGATTGCATCTGGCACCTCACCGAGCCAAGCTCCTAGCACCACCACAATCGGTGCGCAGCCGGCTTCAGTGAGTATCCGCACCGAACGGTCGACAAGTCGCTCCCCGTTGACTACCACGGGGGCTTTAGGTTCGCCATATCTTTTGCCTTCACCGGCGGCAAGTATTAGCCCGGCGGTGGGAGTGGGTGCGCCGGTCAGCGTGGAGCTCCCGGGTGGATGGGGCCGCTGCGGGTTGCCAGCGAGGCGCCGGTGCCACCCCATCGACTTTGTACTATCTGCGCGGCGATCGAAATCGCAGTTTCTTCTGGAGTGCGCGCCCCAAGATCAAGGCCGATCGGTGAATGCAGACGTGCCAACTCGTCGTCGGTGAGACCGGCATCCTTAAGGCGTACCAGGCGATCCTCATGTGTGCGACGTGAGCCCATCGCGCCGACGTATCCAGCGTTCGTTCGAAGTGCAATGACTAATGCTGGCACATCGAACTTGGCGTCATGGGTGAGTACGGCGATCACTGTTCTTGGATCTACATGCTGCTTCTCAAGCCAACGATGGGGCCAGTCAACCACCACCTCATCAGCTTCTTGGAAACGCTTTTTTGTAGCGAAAATAGGTCGTGCATCAACAACGGTGACCTTGAAGCCGAGTAGCTTGCCCACGCGGACAAGGGCAGCGGAAAAATCTATAGCTCCGAAGATGAACATCTGCGGTGCTGGTGCGTAGCTGGCCACAAAAACATCTAAGCCCTCGCCTAGCCGTTCACCGGCGGGCCCGTAATGCAAGAACCCAGTGGCGCCGGATGCGAGCATCCCGATTGTGTCATCGCGTACGGTATCGTCGAGCCTTGAAGTACCCAAGGTTCCTTCGGTGCGATCGGGGCGTACCACTAAATGTTTTCCGATGAAATGTGGCCCACGCACTATTGTCGCGACGGCAACAGGTTGCTCTTCAGCGATACTCAATGCAATTCCTGAAAGTTCTGGCCAAGTATCACGATTAACTTTCTCGACAAAAACCTCGAGGATTCCTCCGCATGTTAGCCCGACTGCAAATGCATCATCGTCACTGACGCCATATGTCTCATAGCGCGGTGAGCCATCAGAGAGCACCTGCTGCCCAACTTCATAGAGTGCACCCTCAACGCAGCCGCCGCTCACTGAGCCGACGGCTTCACCATCTTCGGTGACAAGCATGGAGGCGCCCGCTGGTCTTGGAGCCGACCGCCAGGTGCGAACGACGGTTGCCATCGCGGCACTGCCGCCTTGGTCGGTGGCGGTGACTAACTCGCTCAGCACTTCTCGCACAGCACTACTTTCGCCTATCGGGGGCGCCGCCTGCGCGGTAACCCCTCATAATGGTGACGTGGACGTAATCAGGTTGACCGAGGTTACCCAGGAATCCCTTGACGTGCCGGCGATTCAGGCTCTGGTGGCAGATCCGGCCGCCGGTGCAGTGGTTACTTTTTGCGGGGATGTTCGAAACTTTGACCATGGGCGCCAAGTGCAGTCGCTAACTTATGAGGGGCATCCGACCGCCGCCGCCGTGCTGCGGGAGGTGGCCCAGGAAATCGCAGGGCAATTCGAGATCGTGGGGTTGGCGGTATGCCACCGCATAGGAGAATTGAAGATTTCGGACGCCGCTTTGGTCGCAGTAGTGTCCACCGGCCACCGCGGGGATGCCTTCTTGGCCTGCCAGGCTTTGGTGGATTTAACGAAAGCGCGACTCCCGGTGTGGAAGCACCAGATTTTTGTTGACGGTACTGATGAGTGGGTGAATTGCGCATGAGCATGCTAATCGACACTTTTGGGCGCGCCCACCGCGACCTAAGGGTCTCGCTAACCGATAGATGTAATTTGCGCTGCACCTATTGCATGCCTAATGACTTCGCTGACTGGATCCCGGGGGATCACCTTTTGACCACCGAAGAGTTGATGACGGTGCTTGAGGTGGCAACCGAGCAGGGCATCACCGGAATTAGGCTAACAGGCGGAGAGCCACTGCTTCGGCCTGACATCGTTGACATTGTTCGTCGAATAAAGGCGCTGCCTTCGGCTCCTAAAATTGCGTTAACTACGAATGGCTTGCGACTGCCAGAGATGGCGCAGGACTTAGCCGATGCCGGTCTCGAACGAGTCAATGTCAGCCTTGACACCTTGAATCGCGAACGGTTTAAAAAACTTACCTACCGAGATCGATTCGATGACGTAATTGCCGGGATAGATGCGGCAAAAGCTGCGGGCCTGCTTCCGGTAAAAATCAATAGCGTGCTCATGCGAGGCGTGAACGAAGACGAAGCGCTACCGCTGCTTCACCATAGTCTGGCGAATGGATGGAGCCTTCGGTTCATCGAGCAGATGCCACTTGACGCGGGAGGCACTTGGGAGAAATCGTCGATGGTTACCGCGGCGGAGATTTTTGGGCTCCTTTCAACCCAATTCGATCTGACACCGGTTGCCAGCCGTGGTTCAGCTCCGGCCGAAGAGTTTTTAGTAAATGGTGGGCCGGCTACAGTCGGAATTATCGCAAGTGTCTCGAAGCCATTCTGCGCCTCATGCGATCGGCTGCGGCTTACTGCTGATGGGCAAATACGTAACTGCCTATTCGCCCGAGATGAAACCGATGTGCGAGCTACCTTGCGCAACCCGCAGCTTTCTGAGCAGGAGCGTCGAACAAGTATCGCCTCGTTATTCCAAAGTTCGGTGTTAGCGAAACTGCCGGGCCATGGCATCAATGACCCCTCGTTCATTCAGCCAGATCGGCCGATGTCCGCGATCGGGGGGTAAAGAGCGCCTAACCGCCGGCGAACGGCGGAAGTACGTCAACCCGTGAGGCGTCAACCAGGTTCACCAGATCTAAGTCACCATGTATCGCCAAGCCATCGACCAAGTAACTGCACCTAGGAGCCACCGCGGCGAACCCCGGGTAGTCACCAATCAGCGACTCAACAACGGCGGCCAAGGTTTTTCCCGACGCGATGACGGATCCTTGCCCCACGGCTGAACGTGCGGCAGCGAATAAATGAACTTCCACGGTACCCACCGTATGAGGCTACGCGTTTGTGGGGCTGGGTATGAGGGCCGGCCCCGGTTTTTTAAATACATATGCGCTAACTGATATTTGCCCCTATCCTCAGGATCCTTACCTGTGAAGCCTGTGCCGGGGGATACGGCGGGCCAAGCGGGCCACACTTGGAGGTTACGTGGATCTACAGAACTCGTTCACGGTGCCGGCGGATATTGATACCGCCTGGAAGACATTGCTAGACGTTGAGTCAATTGCACCGTGTATGCCAGGGGCGACCTTGGAGTCGGTAAATGGTGATGAGTTCACCGCAAGTGTAAAAGTTAAGCTCGGCCCGGTTTCGATGACATACAACGGCGCGGCCCGTTTTTTAAGTAAGGACGAGGCAAGCCACACCGCGGTCATCGAAGGTACTGGTAAAGAAACACGTGGTGCTGGCACTGCTCAGGCCCTGATCACTACTAACTTGGTGGCCGAAGCCCCGGACCGAACCCGAGTGGACGTGACCACAGCCTTGACGATAACCGGCAAAGCTGCGCAGTTTGGCCGGGGAGTCATGCAAGATGTCGCCGGACGAATTATCGACCAATTTTCGAACAACCTCGAGCAGGTTATCGGTGCGCGCGGCGACCATGCCGCTGCCGTGGCTTCTGGTGACACTACTGCGACGGTTGCTCCACCTGTTATCAAAGCGGCAGAAAGTATCGATCTGCTTGGAACTGCGGGTGCGCCTGTTCTCAAGCGGGCAATCCCGGTGATCATCGGAGTGGTTGTTGTTGTTGCAATAATTTGGTGGCTAATAGCTCGTTGAGTTGGAACCTTTTCAATTGCTAACCCATTGGGATAAACCGAACAGGGAAAGGGGTAGGGGATGCAAACACCTGCGCCAGTTGAATATGCGCGAGCCACTTCGGTGGCCGATGCCATTAAATTATTGGAACAGCACGGTGAAGATGCCAGGCTGCTAGCCGGCGGGCACAGCCTGTTGCCAATGATGAAGTTGCGCCTTGCTCGACCAGAAATTCTGATTGACCTGAATGATCTAGATGAGCTGCGCGGAATTCGGATTGAGGGTGACGAAATCGTTGTGGGCGCCATGGTGACCCATGCTGAAATTCTCTCCTCCGCGGTATTGGCAGAGCACTACGCCATCTTCCGAGAAGCTGAGAAAGTTATTGCCGACCCGATCGTGCGCAATAAGGGCACCATCGGGGGATCCATGTGCCAGGCGGATCCGTCCGAGGATTTATCTGCCGTTGGGTCTGCACTCAAAGGTTCGGTGGTAATTCACGGTAGTAATGGCAAGCGCACGTTGGCGATTCGCGAATTTCACGAAGGCCCATATGAGACCAAAGTCGCCGACGCTGAAATCCTCACCGAGGTGCGATTCCCAATCCGCCCGGGTGCTGGCAGCGCGTATGAAAAGGTAGAACGACGGGTTGGCGATTGGCCGGTAGCCTCCGTTG